>NZ_JAMYOC010000007.1:0-225032 GCF_040319475.1 Mesorhizobium sp. M0904
AGATACGACCGATGTGCTCACACCTTCCTGTCGGCGATCGCCTTCGCTGCAGCCTTCATCTTCTGGATCAATGAGTCCTGACCCTGGCTGTTGCCGCCAAACAGGTCGGGCAGTTTCTTTGGCCCTTGCTCGGTTTCGAAGACGTAGTCCTTGCGGATCTTCAACCACGGCAGTTCGCGGCGTTCGGCGGCGACACGATCGCGAAAGCGGGTCAATTCCTTTTCGCGCGCCAGATGCGCCTTGTGCGCCTGAAACCAGTCTTCCTGCGAAACGGTCTTGTTGTTTGGCATAGGTCTGCTCCTCTTTTCACGGAGGACGTTCGGCAGCGAGCAATACCGACACCGGGCTGCATTTCAGTTGCAGGAAAATTGCAGCCCTTGCTGCTTTCAAACAAAAACCCGGGCACGTGGCCCGGGTCGGGAGAAACGCAAGATGTCTTCGGTCAGGCGGCTTGCTCAAGCTTCGGCTGCCATTGTCCAAGCGCTGCCAGATGATTCATGTGGGCGCGATGGGCGAAGGCGGCCTGCGCGGCGGCGACGTTCGCTGCCTTGCCGCCCCAGGCCTTCTGCGGAGCGGCCTGCAAGGCGCGGCCATAGGAGAAGGTCAGCTTCCACGGATGCGGGCCGATGGCGTTGATGGCATTGAGGTTGGCGGTCGCCTCCTCGTCCGATTGTCCGCCCGAAAGGAAGGCGATGCCTCCAATCGCCGCCGGCACCGTCTCGCGGAACAGTTTTATGGTCCTTTCGGCAACTTCCTCGGGGCTGCTGACCTTGCCCGATTTCTTGCCGGCGAGGACCATGTTCGGTTTCAGGATGGTGCCTTCGAGCGCGACGCGGGCCGCATAGAGCTCGGCGTACAACTTTGTCAGTGTCGCCTTGCTGATCTCGTAGCACGTGTCGATGTCGTGGGCGCCGTCCATCAGCACCTCCGGCTCGACGATCGGCACGATGCCGGCTTCCTGGCAAAGCGCGGCGTAACGGGCGAGCGCATGGGCGTTCGAGGCGATCGAGGTGGCGGAAGGCACGCCCTTGGAAACATCGATGTCGATCACCGCGCGCCATTTGGCAAAGCGGGCGCCGAGCTTGTAATAGTCGGCGAGGCGTTCGCGCAGGCCGTCCAGGCCTTCGGTGATGGTGTCGCCGGGAAAGCCGGCCAGAGGCTTGGCGCCGGCATCGACCTTGATGCCGGGGACGGCGCCTGTTGCCTTGATGATGTCGACCAGCGGCGTGCCGTCGGCGGCCTTCTGGTGGATGGTCTCGTCATAGAGGATGACGCCGGAAATGTATTTGGTCATTGCCTCGCTGGCGCGGAACATCATCTCGCGATAATCGCGCCGGCTGTCGGCGGTCGACTCGACGCCGATGACGTCGAAGCGTTTCTTGATGGTGCCGGAGCTTTCGTCGGCCGCCAGCAAGCCTTTGCCATCGGCCACCATCGCGGCGGCAATGTCCTCGAGACGTTCGCTCATCGTGCTTCTCCTGAAAGAATTGATCCGCGCCCAGCAGACCACCAGAGCAACGCAGGTTCAAGTCGAACCATTTCGTCAAACAAGCGCGAATCGATTGAAAGTCGCGGGCGCACTCCTTCGCGCTGCTCTTGCGGTCGCGCTCAGCGCTTCAAGACGTCGACGCCGGGCAAGGGCTTGCCTTCCATCCATTCGAGGAAAGCGCCGCCGGCCGTCGATACATAAGTAAAATCATCGCTGACGCCGGCATGGTTGAGCGCCGCCACCGTGTCGCCGCCGCCAGCGACCGAGACCAGTCTGCCGGCCTTGGTGCGCGCTGCCGCGTGCCTGGCCGTCGCCACCGTTGCGTGGTCGAATGGCTCGATTTCGAAAGCGCCGAGCGGCCCGTTCCAGACCAGCGTCGCGGCGCGGTCGATCCATTCGGCAATGGTTTTCACGGTCTTTGCGCCGACATCGAGGATCATGCCGTCGGCCGGCACGTCTGCTATGGCGACGGTCTCGTTGGCGGCGCCGGCCCTGAACTCCCTGGCGACGACGCCGTCGGCGGGCAGGATGATGGCGCAGCCGGCCTCGGCCGCCTCGATCATGATCTGCTTGGCGGTGGTCGCGAGATCATGCTCGCACAAGGATTTCCCGACGTCGGTGCCGCGCGCCGCTAGAAACGTATTGGCCATGCCGCCGCCGATGACCAGCGCGTCGACCTTCTTCACAAGGTTCATCAACAGGTCGATCTTGGTCGAGACTTTGGCGCCGCCGACGATGGCGACAACCGGGCGGGCGGGATTGCCAAGCCCCTTTTCCAGCGCATCGAGTTCGGCCTGCATGGTGCGCCCAGCGAAGGCCGGCAGCGCATGCGCCAGCCCTTCTGTCGACGAATGGGCACGGTGCGCAGCGGAGAAGGCGTCGTTGACGAAGATGTCGCCGTTAGCGGCGAGCTTTTCGGTGAAGGCCGGGTCGTTCTTCTCCTCGCCCTTGTGGAAGCGGGTGTTCTCGAGCAGCAGCACGTCGCCGCCGTTCATGGTAGCAACGGCATTTGCGGCCTTGTCGCCGATGCAGTCGGCGGCAAAGCCGACGGGGCGGCCGAGCACGTCCGCCGTCGCCCTGGCGATCGGCTCGAGCGAGAATTCGGGCACCGGTCCATCCTTGGGCCGGCCGAAATGGGCAAGCAGGATGACCTTGGCGCCCTTGCCGGAAAGCTCGGCGATGGTCGGTGCAATGCGCTCGATACGGGTGGCGTCGGTGACCTTGCCCTCGGTGACGGGAACGTTGAGGTCGACACGCACCAGCACACGCTTGCCGCTGATATTGCCGATGTCGTCCAGTGTCTTGAAGCCGGCCATGCTGATCCCTTTCGCGAAAAATCGCGGGGACCTTACCCCGCATCGACGACGATGCAAGACCTGGCTAACGGTTCACGGAAAATATGATTCACGTGTCGAGGACGAAGTGCCCACGAGGAGCGAGATGGGCAGCAATGGCGCGAAACGCACCGACATATGGCCTTACCGGTTGCGCACCACGATGCAGGCGCCGCCCACGCTGTGCAGTTTCTGGCAAATATCGTCGGCCTTGGCTTTAGTGTCGGCGCCGATCCGCACCGCATAGATGCCGCGTCTGCCGATCGGTGTGCGTACCCGGCTGACCACCGGATCGCGACCGCTGAGCAAGGCTGGAAACCGGCGCTTCACGTTGCTCCACTGATTGAGCGCCGCGGCGCGACGGAAATTGCCGGCCACCTGCACGCCCCACGGCTTGATGTTGATCGACGACATCGGCACGGTTCTGGACATGATCACCGGCAGCTCGCGGCAAGCGGCAGCGAAACTCGCCTTCTTGTCGAGCGGCCGGATGACGCCGGCGTACGCGGCATCGGTGAACTTGTCGGCCGGCTCGCCCATAACGTCCAGGACGTAGCTTTCGGTCTCCATCGGGAGGAATCCGCCGGAATTCAGCCAGCGCGTCACCCGGCTCTCGCCAGCATTGTAGGCTGCGGCGGCGAGGCCCAGATTGCCAAAGCCGGTCTTCATTTCGGCGAGATATTTTGCCGAGGCCGGGATAGCCTGCTCGATATCGAACGAATTGGCGAGCCCGCGCATCTTGGCGGTGCCCGGCATGAATTGGGCGATACCCTCCGCGCCGACGGGGCTGACCGCGTTGGGATCGAAACGACTCTCCTTCCAGATCAGCCGGGCAAAGAAATCCCGGGGCAGGCCGTTCTGGTCGGCATGCGTCTCGATAAGATCGCAAACTCGATCGATCAGCTTCTGCTTGGCGGGCCGCGGCGGATCGGCCTGGACGGCCGCCGCCCAGCCCAGCCCGGAAATGACAACCAGCGTCGCCCCAAGCAAACGCCGCATGGAACTACTCCGCCGCGGCTTTGCCGTGTTGCCCAAACCGCCGTTCGATGTAGTCGGAAACCATTTTCTCGAAATCCGCGGCGATCGACGGGCCGCGCAGGGTCGCCGCCTTCTTGCCGTCGACGAACACCGGGGCGGTCGGCGTCTCACCGGTGCCGGGCAGCGAAATGCCGATATCGGCGTGTTTGGATTCGCCCGGACCGTTGACGATGCAACCCATCACCGCGACCTTGAGGTTCTCGACGCCGGGATATTGTTCGCGCCACACCGGCATGTTCTTGCGCAGGTCGGCCTGGATGTTCTGGGCAAGCTCCTGGAACACGGTCGAAGTTGTGCGCCCGCAGCCCGGGCAGGCGGCAACGATCGGCACGAACTGCCGGAAGCCCATGGTCTGCAACAGCTCCTGCGACACCTGCACCTCGCGCGTGCGGTCGCCGTTTGGCTCCGGCGTCAGCGAGATGCGGATGGTGTCGCCAATGCCCTGCTGAAGCAGGATGCCCATGGCCGCGGACGAGGCGACGATGCCTTTCGAGCCCATGCCCGCCTCCGTCAGGCCGAGGTGCAGCGCATGGTCGGAACGGGTGGCAAGCTCGGTGTAGACGGCGATCAGATCCTGCACGCCGCTGACCTTGGCCGACAGGATGATTTTCTCGCGGGCAAGGCCGATCTCTTCAGCCATTTCGGCCGACAGGATTGCCGACCGCACGATTGCCTCGCGCGTCACTTCCTGGGCGGTCAGCGGAAAGCCCTGGGCCTGGTTGTCGTCCATCAGCCGGGTCAGCAGCTCCTGGTCGAGCGAACCCCAATTGACGCCGATGCGTACCGGTTTGTCGTATCGGATCGCCATCTCGACGATCGCGGCGAACTGCCGGTCTTTCTTGTCCTTGAAGCCGACATTGCCGGGATTGATGCGGTATTTGGCCAGTGCCTCGGCGCAGGCCGGGTGGTCGGCCAGGAGCTTGTGGCCGATATAGTGGAAATCGCCGACCAGCGGCACGTCGATGTCGAGTCGTTCCAGCCGCTCGCGGATGGCCGGCACGGCGGCAGCGCTTTCGTCGCGATCGACGGTTATGCGCACGATCTCGGAGCCGGCGCGATGCAGCGCCGCCACCTGTGCGACCGTCTGATCGACATCGGCCGTGTCGGTGTTGGTCATTGACTGGACGACGACCGGCGCGCCGCCGCCGACAATCACGCCGCCGACATCGACACCGACCGACCTGCGGCGTGGGAAGGGTGAGGAAAAATATCCGGTCATGCCGGCTGCCTTTAATCTTGAAGGTCCGGGCATGAGGTGGAGGAGCAAAGATGGCTTGTCAATGGCGACTGGCGCGCAGGCCTAGCAAATCGGAAATGACAAGACGGCAGCTTGCCGCGAATCCATGACCATTTCCGGCAGCATAGCGATATGCCACCGGAAAGAGACGCGCGCCGGGCGGCGCGCGCTTCTAGTCCTGGAAGGGCTTCAGTGCGTCGTCGGTTTCGCCTTCAGTTTTTCAATCTCGTCCTTGAGCGCCAGCTTGCGCCGCTTGAGATTCACGATTTCGAGGTCGTCTACCGATGGATGGGCCATCGCATCGTCGATTTCCCGTTCGATGTCGCCGTGTTTCCGCTGCAGCTCATCAAGATGGGATGCAAGAGACATGATTGGTTCTCCCTTTCATGGTTTCCTCGATTGCAGCCGCCAAGGCACGTCCACCGCAGGCTCGCTTCTGTGACGGCATAATGACAGTGTGCCACCATCGAGCACCGATGTCGAATGCTGCGTGGTAGCATTCCACGACAATGTGAAATGTGGTATGGGCTGCGCGCCGGTGCAAGAAGGCCCCGGTCCCGCCCAATCAGGCCCAGTGTTTGGGCGCCGCAGACGTGCAGACGGTAAAAATGTCCGATCAGGAACAGGCTGATATCCGCCTCGAATATTCCCGGCTGAAGCAGGAACACGCCGATTTCGACGCGGCCATCAATGCGATGATCGCCATGAATTGCGACCCGCTGCAGATCCAGCGCATGAAGAAAAAGAAGCTTTTCCTGAAGGACAGGCTGATGGCGCTGGAAGACAAGATCATTCCAGACATTATTGCTTGAACGAACGCCGGCGCCGGCCTGCTGGAAAAGCGCTATGCCGCGATCGAAAGCCGTGCGGCGCGCTCGCGCAACAGCGCTATCAGGTCATCGGTCTTTTCGGTCGAGGTATCGATGGGAACCACCAGGCACATCGTCGCCTCGACCCTGCCCGGCGCGGAAAAGACCGGCGCGGCCAGGCATTTCGTGTAGGCATCGACAAGGCCGGAGGTGACGCAGTAGCCGGCCGACTTGGCGACGGCGATGTCGGCTATGAAATCGTCGAGCCGCAACCTGCGGCCGTCCGGCAGCACGAGATCGTCTTCCGAGACCATATCCTCGATCGCCGCCCTGTCGAACCCGGCGAGGAGCAGCCGCCCGGAAGCTGTCCAGGGAAGCGGTATTTGCAGACCCGTCGCCGAACTGATCCTGAATGGCCTCGTTCCCGGGCTTGAATGGACGATGGTGTAGCGGCCGCTTTGCAGCATGCACAGCTCCGAGGTCTCGCCGGTCTCGCGCGACAGATGGTCGACTTCCTGGCGCCCTCGCCTGAGCAGGTCGTTGCCCCGCACATAGTCCATTCCGTAGAGATAAAGCTTCTTTCCGAAATAGACCCGATTGCCGTCTCCGGCCATCTCAAGCAGGCCTGCGTCGACCAGCGAGCGCACCAGCGTATAAGTCGTCGAACGCGGCGCGTTCACTCCTTTGGCAAGGTCGCCAACGCCGATCGCGCGCTGGGTCGTGTGGAGAAACTCCAAAATCTGGAGAACCCGGTTGAGACCCTTCTCCCGAGAGCCCGAGGTCTTGTCCTCGTCCAATCCGACGTCCGGTCGAGCGGCCAAGGCGTTGCCATCTTGCATTATCGATCCCTGATGTTAATCTGTCTTGTACAGAGTACAGGCGTCTCTTGTAAGAGACAATTACATCAGTTGCAACCGATGCCTGTATCGCTGGTCCAAAGGGGAACACAACACGAAAGGAGGTCGCCGTGAACGACACATCCAAAAGACGTGAATTTCTGAAACTGGGAATGGCCGGGCTTGCAACGGCCGGAGTGATGAGCGCCGCTACCGCGGTCGACGTTCAGAAAGCGGCGGCCCAGGCAGCGCCGGACAGCCTGCTGCGCACCGTCCTCGAGCGCGGCAAGGTGATCGTCGGCACCGGCAGCACCAATGCGCCCTGGCATTTCGAGAACGACGCCGGCGAACTGGTGGGCATGGACATCACCATGGGTCGCATTCTCGCCAAGGGGCTCTTCGACGACCCGACCAAAGTCGAATTCGTCATGCAGGATCCGGCTCAGCGCATTCCGAACGTGACCACCAACAAGGTCGACATCACCATCCAGTTCATGACCATGACCGCCCAGCGCTCGCAGCTGATCCACTTCTCCAGGCCCTACTACGTCGAAGGCATCGCCTTGCTGACCCTTCCGAACGCCGAAATCAAGACCTTCGACAAGCTGCTTGCCGCCGGTTCGGCGACCCGGATTTCCATCCTGCAAAACGTTGATGCCGAGGCAAATGTGCATATCGTGCTGCCGGAGTCGCAGGTGATGCAGATAGACACGCAGGCCAACGTGCTGCAGGCCCTGGAATCCAAGCGCGTCGACGCTGCCGCGGTTGATCTGTCAACGGTCCGCTGGCTCGCCTCGCGCAATCCGGACAAATACTTCGATGCCGGCAAGAGCTGGTTCTCGATGCTTTATGGCGCCGCACTGCGGCAGGGCGACCTCGACTGGCTGACCTTCGTCAACCAGACCTTCACCATCGCCATGTTCGGCCATGAAACGGCACTCTACGACGCTGCGTTCAAGGATTATTTCGGACAGGAGCCGCCGGCCCGCCATCCCGGTTTCCCGGTCATCTGATGCAAGCAGGCGGAAGGACAAACGTCCTTCCGCCCCCCTCTCATCACAGCCCTCTATGACGGGGATGCATGGGTTATACCCTCAACTTCAACCTGATCTGGCGGCATTTCGACAAGCTCTGGGGCGGACTGCTGTTAAGCCTCGAACTGGCCGTCATCTCGATCGCGATCGGCATCGTCATCGGGCTCGTTCTGGCGGTCTGGTACGTATCGGCCGGACGTGCGGTGCGGACCATCATCGCGGCCTATGTCGAGTTCATCCGCAACGTGCCGCTGATCCTGCTCGTCTATCTGGTCTTCTACGGCCTGCCGACGGTGATCGACATTGCCTACAGTGCGCAAACCTCATTTATTGCCACGCTATCGCTCTACAGCGGCGCCTACCTGGTCGAGGTGTTTCGCTCGGGGCTCGAGGCGGTGCCGCGCGGACAGCTCGACGCCGGCAAGGCAATCGGCCTGACGCCATGGCAAAGGCTGCTCCACGTGCGCCTGCCGACGATGCTGCGCATAACGCTGCCGGCGCTTTCCAACACATTCATATCGCTCTTCAAGGACACGTCCGTGGCATCGGTCATCTCGGTACCCGAGCTCACCTACGGCGCCCAGTGGATCAACTTCAACACGTTCCGCATTGTCGAGGTCTATCTGGTGGTGACGGCGATGTACCTGTTGACCGGCTATGCACTGCTTTTCGCGTTGCGGCTGGTCGAGCGCCGGTTCAAGGCGGCGCGCTGAGATGCTGAGCCAGATCATCTACGCCTTGCCGTTCCTCGCCCAGGGCTTTGCGGTAACCTTGTGGGTGTCGCTGCTGGTCGTGGTGCTATCGCTCATCGCCGGCGTGCTGATGGGCGTCGGCCTTGTCTACGGTCCGGCTCCGCTGCGCTGGGCAGTGCGCATCTTCAGCGACACCATACGCGGCATTCCGATCCTGGTGCTGATCTTCTTCGTCTATTACGGCCTGCCCGCGGTGGGGCTGCATCTGGAATCCTTTTGGGCGGCCGTACTCGCCCTCACCCTCTTCAAGACCGCACAGGTGGTCGAATATCTGAGGGGCGCCGTCGGCTCGATTCCCAAGGGTCAGTCCGAGGCGGCGATGGCGATCGGACTGACCTTTCGCCAGCGGCTGGCCTACGTCATTTTTCCGCAGGCGTTCAGGCGCTTCCTGCCACCCTGGATAAATGGCGTGACCGACGCGGTGAAGGGCAGCGCGCTGGTCTCGCTGCTCGGCATCACCGACCTGATGCAGGCGATCAACCAGGTCATCGGCCGCACCTATGAGGCGATGCCGCTCTACATTCTCGGTGCGCTCGTCTACTTCGCCGTCAACTACGCCCTCTCCTTGGCCAGCCGGCGGCTGGAGCAGCGTTTCTCATTCATCCGGGAATAGCAAGATGTCCAATGCCTCGCACCAGAATCCGGCACTTCTCGATGTCTCCGAGGTTTCCAAAGCCTTTGGATCCGTCGAGGTCCTGCGCTCGGTCAGTCTCAAGGTGACACGCGGCGAAGTGGTGACTGTCATCGGCCCTTCCGGCAGCGGCAAGACCACGCTGCTGCGCTGCGTCAACTTCCTGGAGAGCTACGACAGCGGCTCGATCCGTATCGATGGCAAGGAGGTCGGCTATCGCGAGACGGGAACACGCCAGCGACGCAGCGAGCGCGACCTGGCGGCGATGCGAGCCGAGACCGGAATGGTGTTCCAGAGCTTCAATCTGTTTCCGCATTTGACTGCCGCCGGCAACATCATGCTTGGCCTGCGCAAGGTGCGCGGCAAGAGCAATGCCGAGGCCCGCACTATTGCCGAGCACTGGCTCGGCCGGGTCGGCCTCGCCCACAAGGCCGACAGCCTGCCGGCCGAGCTGTCCGGCGGCCAGCAGCAGCGCGTCGGCATCGCCCGCGCGGTGGCGATGGAGCCGAAGATACTGCTTCTCGACGAGATAACTTCGGCGCTCGACCCCGAACTGGTTGGCGAGGTGCTCGAGGTCGTTCGCAGCCTCGCCGAAGACGGCATGACGATGCTGATGGTCACGCATGAGATGGCTTTTGCACGCGATGCATCGAGCCGCATCGTTTTCATGGCGGACGGCGGCGTCAGCGCCGTCGGACCACCCGCCGAGATTCTGGCGGCGGGGTTCGACAATGAACGCCTTCGCAGCTTCCTGGCGCGGTTTCGCGCCTCGCATTTTTGACATCGGACGGCGAAAGCTGTCGCAAGGAGCTTTTATGACGCCTTACATCCGGCTCGCGGAATTGGGCCTGACACTGCCCGAGCCGCCGAAGCCCATCGCCAACTTCGTCACCTATGCCGAGAGCGGACGGCTGATCTTCCTCTCCGGCCAGGGGCCGTTGCGCGCCGACGGCGCGCTCTGCACCGGCAAGGTCGGCGACGACGTCAGCGTTGAAGAGGCCTATGGGCATGCGCGTCTGACCGGCCTGAACCTGCTCGCCGTCATGCATGCGGCGGCCGGCGACCTCGGCCGCATCGTGCGCGTCGTCAAGCTGCTTGGCTTTGTCAATGCGACGCCGACATTCAGCGAGCACCCCAAGGTGGTGAATGGCTGTTCCGATCTTTTCGCGGCCGTCTTTGATAAGATCGGCGGACATGCCCGCTCGGCAATCGGTGTCGGCTCGCTGCCGGGCAACATCACAGTTGAAATCGAGGCGGTCGTCGAGATCGCCTGAAATCGTTCGAAACAGGATCTGCAGAGATGACGACCTATGCCGCTGACCGTTCCAACACGACAATGCGCGAACGGCTTGGCCTTCGCCCGATCATCAATGTTTCCGGTACGATGACGGCGCTCGGCGCTTCGATCATCGTGCCAGAAGCGATTGCCGCAATGTCGGAAATCGCCTCGCAATGGGTCGAGATGGACGATCTGCAGCGCGCCGCAAGTACTGTGATTGCACGCCTCACCGGCGGCGAGGCCGGCTTCATCACCGCGTGCTGCGCCAGCGGCATAACCATGGCGATTGCCGGCGCGATGACCGGAACCAGCCTTCTTGCGATCGAGCGGCTGCCGGACGACACTGAGGGCCTCAAGTCGGAGGTCATCGTCCAGCTCGGTCACATCGTCAATTACGGCGCGCCGATCGACCAGTCGATCCGGTTGGCCGGGGCGAAGACAATACCCGCCGGCACGGTCAGCGTGACGCAGGATTATCATGTGCGCGACGCGATCCGCGACCGCACCGCAGCCGGCCTCTGCGTAGTTGCGCACCACACGGTGCAATACGGCATGCTTTCGCTCGAGGAGTTCTGCGAGATCTGCCACGCCAAGGGCGTGCCGGTGATCGTCGACGCCGCCTCCGAATACGACCTGCGCGGCTTTCTCGCACGCGGCGCCGACATCGTCGTCTATAGCGGGCACAAGTTCCTCAGCGGACCGACAAGCGGCATCGTGACGGGGCGCAAGGATCTGGTGCGGGCCGCCTATCTCCAGAATCGTGGCGTTGCGCGGGCGATGAAGGTCGGCAAGGAAAGCATTGCCGGCACCATGGCGGCCCTGGAAGCCTGGGAGCGGCGCGACCATGCCGGCATCCGTCAGCGGGAGGAAGCCGCCCTGCATCTGTGGAAAGACGCATTGCAAGGACTGCCCGGTATCGCCGCGCATATCATTCCCGATCCGACCGCCAATCCGCTCGACCGCCTGCAGGTGTTTGTTACGCCTGAAAGCAGGTTCACCGCCGCCGGCCTTGCCTCGGCGCTGGCGGCGGGCTCGCCCCCCATCATCGTGCGCAACCACGAGGTCGAGCGCGGTCACTTCTTCCTCGATCCATGCAATCTTCATCCCGGCGAGGCGGAGATCGTCGCCGAAAGCCTGCGGGCGGTGCTGAGTGCTGCCGATCGGCCCGCGGATGCGATGAAACCCGCTCGCAAGCAGTCCGCCGGGGCCTTGCGCTGGCCGGACTAGACATCGCCAGAACGTGGTCGAGCCAGTGCCTTCCAGCGCCGGCTTGGCATCGGGCCAGTGCGCCATCACGGCACTGTGAATGACTTTTTGGTCGTCGGGCGGAATAAACCACCCCGCCCATTGGTCTCCCATGCAGACGCCATTCCGGCGTTGCAGGAGACCGGTATGACCCACCACCACGACAATGAAGCTGACGGCATCAGCCGCCGTCATGCACTGGAATGCATGATCTGGGCCGGCACGGGAGTGCTGTGGACGATTTCGGCCGGCGTGCCGGTTTCGCTCAGCCTGCTCGGCGCGGCGCAAGCCGCAGAAGCCTTGGCCACCGGCTTCACTTTCCTCCAGATCTCCGACAGCCACATCGGCTTCGACAAGGCTGCCAACCCGCACGCCATCGACACGCTGAAGGAGGCCATCGGCAAGATCCAGGCGTTGCCGCAAAAGCCCGCTTTCATGATCCACACCGGCGACATCACCCATTTGTCGAAAGCCGCGCAGTTCGACAACGCTGCCCAGATCATCGGCGGCGCAGGCTTCGACGTACATTATGTGCCCGGTGAGCACGATCTGATCGACGACGGCAATGGCCAGGCCTATCTCGACCGCTACGGCAAGGGCACCAAGGGCGCCGGCTGGTATTCGTTCGACCAGAACGGCGTCCATTTCATCGGGCTGGTCAACGTCGTCAACCTGAAGGCTGGCGGGCTGGGCAATCTCGGCGCCGACCAGTTGGCATGGTTGGCCGATGATCTGAAGGCGGTCACCGCCTCGACGCCAATCGTCGTCTTTGCCCACATCCCGCTATGGGCTGTTTATCCCGAATGGGGCTGGGGCACCGACGACGCGGCGCAGGCCTTGGCCCTGCTCAAGCGCTTCGGCTCTGTCACCGTACTCAACGGCCATATCCACCAGATCATGCAGAAGGTCGAAGGCAACGTCACCTTTCATACCGCGCGCTCGACCGCTTTCCCGCAACCGGCGCCGGGCACCGCAGCCTCACCCGGGCCGATGACGGTACCTGCCGGCCAGTTGCGCAGCCTGCTCGGCACAAGCAGCGTCACGGTCAAGCAAGGCGGGCAGGACCTCGCCATCATCGACAGCACGCTGGCCTGAGGGGAAATGCGATGATCCGCTTCCCATCCCGCGTCTTGGTCGTATCCACTGTCACCTTTGGTTTGGCGGCGATCCTGATAATGGTTGCCATGCCACTGAACGCAGCAGACCAGCCAACGGTCAAGATCGAGAACTTTGCCTTCACACCGACGATGCTGACGGTAAAGCAGGGCACTACCGTGACCTTCGAGAATGACGACGACATCCCGCATCTGGTGGTCGCCAACGATGCCTCGTTTCGCTCTAAGGCGCTTGACACCGGTGACACATATGCCTTCACCTTCACCAAAGTGGGCGACTATGCCTATTTCTGCGGGCTTCACCCGCACATGCAGGGCAGGATCACCGTCGCTCCGTGAGGATTTTCGGAAGGTTCTGCCCGGAATGCCGGGCGATGCGACGGTGTTGAACCAAGAGGCCGCGACCGAGCGCTTTCGCGAGGTGGTTCTGCCCCATCTCGCGGATGCGCTTGCGCTTGCCCGCTGGCTGACGGGCAACGCCGCCGATGCGGAGGATGTGGTGCAGGAGGCCTGTTTGAAGGCGCATGCGGGCATCGCCGGCTATGCCGGCGGCAATGCGCGCGCCTGGCTGCTGGCGATCGTGCGCAACGCCTCTTACTCCTGGCTGGCGCGCAACCGGCCGCGCAGTATCGTCGCCGTCGGCGACCTGAGCGACCTCGATGACATGACGGCTGCATATGGCGCCGGCCTGCCGGATACGCATAATCCTGAGGCAAGCCTGATCGCCAAGGCCGACACGGCCGCACTCGAGGCGGCGATCGCCGCGCTGCCGCACCAATTTCGCGAGACTGTGGTGCTGCGCGACGTCAACGGCCTCAGCTATCGCGAGATCGCGACGCTGCTTGGCGTGCCGCTAGGCACGGTGATGTCGCGGCTGGCGAGGGCGCGCGGTCTGCTGATATCCCAACTTGGGAGGGCGCTATGAGCGCGCACAACGATGGACTGCCCGATGACCCGGCGGGCGTGGCGCTGATGATCCATGCCTTGGTCGATGGCGAGCTCGACGCAGCGGCAGCATTGGCTGTCGAGCGACGCATCGCCGCCGACCCGGCGCTCGCCGCCGAGCATGCCCGCATCGTTGCGCTGCAGACGGTCGTCAGCGGGCTGCCGAGGCTCGATGTCCGTGAGGATTTCAAGGCTCGCATCGCTGCAATCGGGACAGCCGGTACGGAGAAAGTGCTGCCGGCGCCGGCGCCCGCCGCTCGAGTGCCGCCGGCACACAGAGCCGTGCACCGATTTGGCGCGTTCGACTGGCGCGCGCTGGCGGCGTCGATCGTCGTTACCGCCGTGCTGGCCAGCGGCGCGACGCAGTGGATGATGCTGAGCAGGGCGCCCGACAGCTTTGCCGCCGCGGTCGCCAACGGCCACCGCCGCAGCCTGCTGGCAGCCAGCCCGGTGGACGTCGTCTCGTCGGACCGGCACACGGTCAAACCCTGGCTGGATGGCAGGGTCGGCCTGTCGCCGCCGGCACCTGACCTTGCCAGTGACGGCTTCGCGTTGCTCGGCGGCCGAGTCGAGGTGATCGCCGACCAGCCAGTGCCGGCACTGGTCTACAGGCACCGCGAGCACCTGATCACTCTCGTCGCCGCGCCCGAGGAAACCGGCTCGACAGCCGGACCGGTCGATCTTTCTGCTGGTGGCTTCTCGCTGGTCCACTGGAGCGACAGCGCCTTTTCCTACTGGGCGATTTCCGATACCGAACGGCCTGAACTTGACGACTTCGTCAACCGCTTCCGAGCAGCGGCCGCCCGATGACAGACCGCCCAAGTCCATGTGCGTAGCCACGCAGACGGCACAAGCGGCTTTGCCGTTTCCGGCCATCCTTGCGGCTCCCCTCGATTTCCGCTAATGCGCGCCTTTGCCGCCGGAGAGCAGAAGCTTGGACGATCACCGCGCCGACGTCGCCATCATCATGGGCAGCCAGTCCGACTGGGCGACGATGCGCCACGCCGCCGAAACGCTTGAGGCGCTTGGCATTTCGCACAAGCGGCTGATTGTCTCGGCCCACCGCACGCCCGACCGGCTCTATGAGTTCGCCAAGGGCGCCAAGGCGGCCGGCTACAAGGTGATCATCGCCGGTGCCGGGGGTGCGGCGCATCTGCCCGGCATGACGGCGGCGATGACGCCGCTGCCGGTGCTCGGCGTGCCGGTGGAATCAAAGACGCTGTCGGGCCAGGATTCGCTGCTATCAATCGTGCAGATGCCGGCCGGCATTCCGGTCGGCACTTTGGCCATCGGCAAGGCCGGCGCTGCCAACGCTGCCCTTCTCGCCGCCGCGGTGCTGGCGCTGAGCGACGAAAAGCTCGCCGCCCGGCTGGATAGCTGGCGCGCCGCGCAGACCGCCAAGGTGGCCGCCGAGCCCACGGACGCGCCGTGAGCCTGCCGGCGGGATCGAGCATCGGCATCATCGGCGGCGGCCAGCTGGGCCGCATGCTGGCGATGGCCGCGGCCCGCCTCGGCTATCGCATCGTCGTGCTGGAGCCGCAGCCGGATTGCCCGGCGGCACAGGTCGCCAACCGGCAGGTCGTCGCCGCCTACGACGACGCGGCCGCGCTTGGCGAGCTGGCTGCGGCCAGTGCCGTCGTTACTTATGAATTCGAGAACGTTCCGGTCGCGGCTGCCGCGGCACTTGCCTCTACGGTGCCGGTCTATCCGCCGGCACGCGCACTGGAAGTGGCGCAGGACCGGCTGGCGGAAAAGAAATTCCTCAACGGTATCGGCATACCGACCGCGGATTTCAGTCCCGTCGACAATGACGAGGAACTGACGGCTGCGCTGAAACAGTTCAACGGCAGCGGCATATTGAAGACGCGCCGCATGGGCTATGACGGCAAGGGCCAGCGTGTCTTCCGCAACATGGAAACAGGCGGCTTTGCCGGCACTTGCGAGGCGATGGGCAACGTGCCGTTGATCCTGGAATCCTTCGTCACCTTCGAGCGCGAGGTTTCGGTGATCGCCGCGCGCGGCAGCGACGGCTCGCTCGCCGCCTACGATCCAGCGTGGAATGTCCATCGCAACGGTATTCTGCACAGCTCGACGCTGCCGGCCGGAGTAGAATCCGAGACGGCGGCTGCGGCTCAAACGGCGGCGGCGGAGATCCTTGCAGCGCTCGACTATGTCGGCGTCATCGGCGTCGAATTCTTTGTCCTTGCCGACGGTTCGCTGTTGGTCAACGAGATAGCGCCGCGCGTCCACAATTCCGGTCACTGGACGGAGGCCGCCTGCACCATCTCGCAATTCGAGCAGCACATCCGCGCCGTCGCCGGCCTGCCGCTGGGAAGTCCCGCCCGGCAGTTCGACTGCGTCATGGAAAACCTGATCGGCGACGACATCCGGCGCGTTCCTGAGCTGCTCGCCGAGCCCGATCTGATGCTGCACCTCTATGGCAAGGCCGAGGCGCGGCCCGGCCGCAAGATGGGCCATTTTACGCGCGTGAGCCGCCGCAGCTAGAGCATGATCCCGAACCGAAGGTCCGCGCTAGCGAAAAGTGGAATCCGGTATCGGAAAAGATCATGCTCAAACACAACGTTAGAACCTACGCTTACTGGATGTCGCCGCTCTCGTCCTCGTCGGGGCTGGCGCAGCTCACATCGCCTTCTGCGCAGGTCGAATCGGCGGTGAGCTGCTTGGTGCGATCGTCGGTCAGCCGCGTCAGGCATTCCGATATCAGCATCGGATAGATCGAGCCGCCTTCGCTGTCCGCGGCGGAATAGCTGCATTCCGCGTCGCGAAAAGCGATCCAGGCGCGCTGCGCCGTCTGCAACAGCTTCCTGGCTTTTGCGTCACTTCCGCCGATGAGATCCTGGTAGGCCTTGTTGAGCTTGGCGTCGGCGGATTTGTAGTCCGCGTCGGCGCAGATGTTCATCATCTGCTGGCTGTCGTCATTGCGGTCGCATTCCTGCGCATGGGCAACAGAGCCTGCCGCGAGGACGACAAGACAGGCGGACACAAGAATTCGGCGCATGACGATCTCCAATTCGCAACCGCATCATTCCAGCCGTCGCAAGCCTGCGCAATGCCGCAAGGCGCCAGTGGCGGATATTTGATGATACGAAACGGTCCGTATCGTTTAGGCAACGCGCTTGCGGTTGACACGGGCAACGCTCCTCGTCTATGAGCCACGCACAGTTCAAAGGCGCGTCTGTGGGCGCGCCTTAATAATTCGGCCCGTGACCGGGCCCAGACCGACGGGCAAGACCATGAAAATCAAGAATTCGCTCAAGGCGTTGAAGGCGCGTCACCGCGACAACCAGCTGGTTCGTCGCAAGGGCCGCATCTACATCATCAACAAGACCGCGCCGCGCTACAAGGCGCGCCAGGGTTGAGTTTTCGACGGAGGCTGCGCGCCTCCGTTCGCATGATACGACACTCACGCTAAATTTCAGTTTGACGATCCGGCGTCGGGGGCTAGATTCCCGCGATGCGGATTCTTTTTGCATTTTTCACGGCTTTCCTCGTGTCCGGCGCTGTCTCGCTGCCGGCGTGGGCTGAAGATCCGACCACAACTCCGCCGACAGCGCCTCCGGTCGTCAAGACGAAACAGGCGCGGCTCGATCAGCTATTTGCCGATCTCAAGCGCGAACGCAATGAAAAGGCGGCCGAGCGCATCGCCGGACGGATCGGCAGCGAGTGGTCCCAGTCGGGCAGCGCCTCTATCGACCTGATGATGCAATGGTCGCAGAAGGCGATCGAAAACCAGAAATTCGATGTCGCGCTCGACTTCCTCGATCAGGTGGTGACTTTGCAGCCGACCTATGCGGAAGGCTGGAACCGGCGCGCCACTGTTCATTTCATGATGAAGAACTACGGGAAATCGATGGCGGACATCGACCGCACCCTGCAGCTCGAACCACGCCATTTCGGCGCGCTTTCGGGCCTGGCTCAGATCATGGCCGAAACCGGCCACAAGCAGTCGGCACTCGAGGCCTGGCAGCGCGTTCTCGGCATCTACCCGATGATGCGCAGCGCCCAGGACCAGGTCGCCGCACTTTCCGAGGAGCTTGCCGGCGAAGGCATTTGAGGCCAGTAGGGGAATAGGGGAGTAAGGCAGTATGTGAGTGGTGTAGATTGCACTGCGGAACGCATGCCCCCTACTCCCCTACTCCCCTACTCCCCTACTCCCCTACTCCCCTATAGGCCCGATCTACGCCGCTTGCTTCCGTGACGAGTTTCTCCACAAGCGCGGCGGCCGGCATCTGCCGCAGCTTCGCAACGCCCTGCCCGGCCCAAATGGGCAAGAAGTCAGCCCGCTTGCTTTCATCCTTCGCCATCGAAAGCGGCATGACCAGACTCGCCTGTAGCGGAAACGCCAGCGCAGCATCTTCCTCACCAGCCATTTCCATCACAAACCGGTTGCGCACCACGCGCGCTGGGCGGCCAGTGAAGCAGCGAGTCACCGACGTGCTCTCGTCGTTGGCCGAGCGCAATGCTGCGCGATAAACTGGCTGCACATTGGCTTCAGGACAGGCCAGGAAAGCCGTGCCGATCTGCACACCAGATGCACCAAGTGCAAAGCTGGCAGCAATGCCGCGACCGTCGAAGATACCGCCGGCGGCAATTACAGGCACCCGCACGGCATCAACAATCTGCGGTACGAGGGCCATGGTGCCGGCTGTGCCGATAGCAGGGTCGCCAGTGAACGTGCCGCGATGCCCACCGGCCTCGTATCCCTGGGCGATAATGGCGTCCACTCCTCCTGCCTCAAGCTGGCGCGCTTCCGAGACGGTGGTAGCCGAACACAAGACAGTACAGCCAGCCGCTTTCAACTGCTGCACAATTGCGGTGTCGGGTAGGCCGAAGTGGAAGCTGACCACCTTCGGGCGCAGCTCAAGCACAATTTCGAGACGCTCACGATCGAAGGTGGGGAAGGGCTCGCCCGGCTCGGGCACCGGTCCGAGGCCGACCTCCTCATAGCAGCCGCGAAGGCGGTCGCGCATAGTTTGGGCAGCCGCATCATCGCGTGCCGGCGCCGGGTGCGCAAAGAAGTTGACGTTGACCGGACGATTGGTGGCGTGCTGTGTCGCCGTGAGCTGCTCGCGGATAGCCGCCGCAGGCAGAATGCCGCATCCGAGCGAGCCTAGTGCCCCGGCATTGCTGACCGCCGCCGCGAGTTCCGGTGTGGTGACGCCGCTCATCGGCGCCTGGATTATCGGGTGCTCAATGCCGAGGAGTTCCAGAAGATCAGTGCGCATCCACATTGGATCACCCTCCTCTTTCTCCCAGGAGAGATTAGCTTAACTGACTTCCAGCTCAAGTCGAACAGGACCTTCGAACCGCCGGCTGCAGGCCGATGCAAGCTGGCGGAGTTCGGCGTCGATCCTAACCCGACTGCCGTCGATGCGCCGGGCTGGCGCCGTGTTTACGACGCGCCATGCAGCCGGCCGATCCGCCAGCCGCCGCCGGCATTAGCGTCCGACTTCCGATCCGACATAGGCGATGCGCAGCATGTTGGTCGAACCGGGCGTCCTGAGCGGAACGCCGGCCGTGATGATGACGCGGTCGCCGGGCTTGCCGAAACCTTCGTCGAAGGCGATGCGGCAGGCGCGATCGACCATATCGTCGAGGTCGATGGCATCGGGAGAAACGACGCAATGCGTGCCCCACAACAGCGACAGCCGCCGCGCCGTGTTGAGGATCGGCGACAATGCGACGATCGGCACTTGCGGCCGCTCACGCGCGGCGCGCAGGCCGGTTGTACCCGAGGCCGTGTAGGTGATGATGGCCGACAGCTTCAGCGTCTCGGCGATCTCGCGGGCAGCAAGCGAAATGGCGTCGGCGCCGGTCGCTTCCGGTTCCGAGCGCTGCGCGTTGATGATGCCGGCGTAGGTCGGGTCGGTTTCGACCTTGGTGGCGATCCGGTTCATCATCGCCACCGCTTCGACCGGGTAGGCGCCGGCGGCGGACTCCGCCGAAAGCATGATCGCGTCGGCGCCTTCAAACACGGCGATCGAGACGTCCGAGACTTCGGCGCGGGTCGGCACCGGCGCGGTGATCATCGATTCCAGCATCTGCGTGGCAACCACCACAGGCTTGCCGGCGCGGCGGGCGGCGCGGGTGATCTGCTTCTGAATGCCAGGCACGGCTTCGAGCGGCATCTCGACGCCGAGATCGCCGCGGGCGACCATCAGCGCATCCGAAAGCTCGATGATCTCGGCCAGCCGGGCGACGGCCTGCGGCTTTTCGATCTTGGCCATGATCAGCGCCCGGCCGCGCGCGATCTTGCGCGCTTCGGCCAGGTCCTCGGGCCGCTGCACGAAGGACAGCGCCACCCAGTCGACGCCGGTCGCCAGAACCGCGTCAAGATCCCGGCGGTCCTTTTCCGTCAGCGCCCCGACCGGCAGGTCGGTGTCGGGCAGGCTGACGCCCTTCTTGTCGGAAATGGTGGTGCCGGCGACGACGGTGCAGACGATCGCCTGGCCGTTGCTGCTGACCGCCTTGAGCTCGAGCTTGCCGTCGTCGATCAGCAGGCGATGACCGGCCTCGACCGAACGCAGGATTTCGGGATGCGGCAGGTAGACCCTCTTCGAATTGCCGGGCTCGGGATTGTCGTCGAGCGTGAAGGTCTGGCCGACGGTCAGCACTTCTTTGCCGTTGGCGAACTTACCGACGCGCAGCTTTGGCCCTTGCAGGTCGGCGAGAACGCCGATCGGCCGGCCGACCACCTCCTCGACGGCACGAATGCGGCCGACAAGCGTCCGCATCAATTCATGGTCGGTGTGGCTCATATTGATCCGGAACACGTCGGCGCCGGCTTCGAACAGCTTCTTCAGCATCTCCTCGGACGAGGAGGCCGGACCGATGGTGGCGAGGATCTTGACCTTGCGGCTGCGTCTCATTGACTGTTTGTTCCCGGGGCGGCTGCAGCGCCATCCGTTGCGGGCTCGTCAGTCAGCTGGACCATCCAGCTTGCCTGCTCGCCCGTGTCATATTCCTGAAATCCGGCGCGCTGAAAGCCCCGGGCGACGCAGTCGGTAACGCCGGCGATCTTGAACTCTTTTTCGGCCACGCACATGTTGATCGGGCCATCCCAGCGTCCGCCGCGCTCGGCGTCTTCTGCATAAAGATAGTAAAACCTTGATGACAACGGTCCCTCGATCAGCGTCTTGCAGCTCGATCCTTCGATGTGCCACCAGCCTTCGGTGATCCAGCCGGCCTTGGCCCGATAGCCGATGCCGACGCCTACCAGGTTCTGCGTGGCGTTGCAGACCCGGAAATCGGCCCGTGCCGGCGAGGCCGTGATCACCGCGAAAAGGCCCATTGCCGGTATCAGGAGCGGCATGGCCAAGGCATGGCGCACACGCAGCCTGCCGGCGAAACCCATCCTGAAACCCCTCAAGAACCACATTTGCATCTCTCAACGCCCCTTTTCGGAAAAGTCCGTACGCATGTCAACGCGCCGATCTGTCCAATTCCAATCGATTTAGAAGGCTCCGGCGCGCTTGCGGTCGCCCCCGCTCAGTTTTTTGCAGAAACCGTGGCTAAACAACGGCATTGCGCAAGCGTTCTCTTCGTGGAATGACGATACCACCCTCCCAGGAAGCCCGCGAACAGACCTTTCCCGCCGATGACCCGATCCACAGTTTTCGCGCCTTTCGACATCGTCGAAGGCGACCGCAAGCGCGGCATGGTGCTTTTGGCCGATCACGCTCGCCGCGACCTGCCGGAGGAATATGGCAGCCTTGGCCTGCCAGCGGCGGAGTTCGACCGCCATATCGCCTACGACATCGGCGTCGAGACTGTAACCCGCGAACTCGCAAGTCTGCTCGGCGTTCCGGCGGTGCTTGCCAATTTTTCACGGCTGCTGATCGATCCCAATCGCGGCGAGGACGATCCAACGCTGATTCGCCAGCTCTATGACGGCACCATCATCCCGGGAAATTATCCCATGGCGCCGGAGGAACGCGAAAGACGTCTGGACCGCTTTTACCGCCCCTATCATGATGCCGTCGGCGCCATGATCGCCTCGGTGGCGCAAGCGTCCGCGCAGGCACCTTTCATCTTTTCGGTGCATTCCTTCACACCGACCATGCAGGGCTTCGTGCGGCCGTGGCACGTCGGCATATTATGGGATCTCGACGATCGCGTTGCGCGGCCGCTGATCGACATGCTCGCCAAGGACAAGAGCCTCATCGTCGGCGACAACGAACCCTATGACGGCGCACTGCGCGGCGATACCATGTTCAGGCACGCCATCGTCAACGGATTTGCCCATGCGCTGCTCGAGATCCGCCAGGACCTGATCGCCGACCTTAAGGGTGCCCTCGACTGGGCCGAACGGCTGGCGCCGATCGTTGACGCGATCGATCGACGTGCCGATATACATGCGGTGAAAATATTCGGCTCGCGCACCGGACCGGTGTGACGGAAGGCCCAAGGGACGCCAAAGACATGACCGAACTCAGCGACGAACAAAAGCGCGATTTCGAAGCCGCTGC
Organism: Mesorhizobium sp. M0904; assembly: GCF_040319475.1. Classification (NCBI taxonomy): domain Bacteria; kingdom Pseudomonadati; phylum Pseudomonadota; class Alphaproteobacteria; order Hyphomicrobiales; family Phyllobacteriaceae; genus Mesorhizobium; species Mesorhizobium sp. M0904. The sequence continues at coordinate 22,234 of NZ_JAMYOC010000007.1, forward strand.
CTTCCGCCGGCTGGTTGCGCATCTGCGCGAGCGTTCCGACGTGCAGAACATCGACCTGATGAACCTCGCCGGCTTCTGCCGCAACTGCCTGTCCAACTGGTACCGCGATGCGGCGCAGGCCGAGGGTGTCGAACTCAGCAAGGAACAGTCGCGCGAGATCATCTACGGCATGCCCTATGCCGAGTGGCAGGCACTGAACCAGATCGAAGCCTCCGATGCCAAGAAGGCCGAGTTCGAGGCAAGGCGCCCCAGGGATCACTAGGGAGGACGCCGTGCCTAAGATTGACGTTGCCGACGTGCCCGGACGCAAGGGCTCATCCTATCCACCGCCGTTCGATGCACCCTGTGCCGAACGCGTGCGGCAGCGGCTGGGCAACGCAGGCGGGCTCACCGACTTCGGTATCAATCTCATGTGCCTGCCGCCGGGCAACTGGTCGAGCCAGCGCCACTGGCATTCGCACGAAGACGAATTCGTTTACGTGCTTGAAGGCGAGCTGACGCTCGTCGAAGATGCCGGCGAGACGGTGCTGCGCGCCGGTGATTGCGCGGCCTTTCCGAAAGGATCAGGCAACGGCCATCACATGATCAATAAATCGGGCGCGATGGCGATCTATCTCGAAGTCGGTTCGCGCTGGCCCGACGACGTCGCCACCTGCTCCGACATCGACATGATGAGCACCAACGCTGATGGCCGGTTTGTGCACAAGGATGGCGCGCCTTATCCCGAGCCGTAAGGATTTCGGAGTGGACCGCCGAGATGGTTGGCCGACGCGAGAGGACGTCGCGTCTGGTCCAAGCACTTTCGGCAAAGAGCGCTTGACTGTGAATTGAATCGATCTAATTTGCCGCGCGAAGCCATTTCCGGACCGGATTCTACCCGATGGACGCGCAGAAAATGACGCAGACCGCGATTCGTGGACGCTGGGCAGTGGCCGGCATCTTCCTCGCCAATGGCTTCCTGACCGGGAGCTGGGCGCCGCAGATCCCGGTGTTCCTCACCCGGCTGGACATCAGCAAATTCACGCTCGGCCTGTTGATCCTGTTGTTCGGGGCCGGGGCCGTAACCGCCATGACCTGGTGCGGCCATCTGATCTCGAAGCATGGCTCGCGCACTGTGCTGCGCTGGTTCGGACTTGCCGGCAGCTCCGGCCTGTTGGTTGTGGCTCTGGCCCCCAACGTGCCCTTGGCGGCAATCGCCATGTTCATCTTCGGCGGTTCGATCGGCGGCATGGACGTCGCCATGAATGCCAACGCAGTGGCAGTCGAACGGCGGCTGTCCCGTGCCATTATGTCGTCCTCGCACGGCTTCTGGAGCCTTGGCGGTTTCGCTGGGGGCGCCTTGGGCGGTTTCGCCATCCAGAACTACGGTCACCTCGCGCATGCGACGGTGGTGACGGCTCTTGCCTTTGCCGTCATCGCCGTAGCGATCCGCTACCTGATCGCCGAGGACAAGCACCCAGTCGCCGAGCACCACAAATTCGCGCTGCCGGCAAACCCGCTGGTTTATCTGGTTGGGCTGATGGCGCTGCTGACGATGATCTCCGAAGGTGCGGTGCTCGACTGGGCGGCGCTGTATCTCAGGCAGGAGCTCGGTGCCGATCTTGCCATCGCAGGCCTGGCCTACGCCGCCTTTTCCGGTGTCATGGCCGTCATGCGCTTCCTTGGTGATGGCGTCCGCAACCGTTTCGGTGCCGTTACGACGTTGCGCGCCTCGGCTCTTGCCGCTGCTGCCGGCATGCTGGTGGCCGGGCTGGCTCCCTCGCCCTGGCTCGCCATTGCCGCCTTCGCCTTTTGCGGTCTCGGCATTGCCAACATGGTGCCGATCATCTTTTCGGCCGGCGGCAACCAGGAGGGCATGGCGTCCGGCACCGGCATGAGCGTCGTCACCACAATGGGTTACTCAGGCATTCTGGTGGCGCCGTCGGCGATCGGCTTCATCGCCGAACACTCGAGCTTCGGCCCGATCTTCGTCGCTCTGTCCGGGCTGCTGATCGTCGTGCTGTTGATGGCCGGCCTCGCTCACCGCGCTGAATTTGCTGCCGAGCCAGCACCGGCTGAATAGCGCTTGAGCTCTTCGTAGAGGAAATCCGCGACGCGGCGGATGCGGACGCTTGTACGCACGTCGCGGTGCATGGCGAGCCACACCGGCAGCGTCGGCAGCGGGAGACCCGGCAGCACTGTCTCGACCAGCGGATCACGGTCGGCGAGCGGCTCCTGGCCAAAGCCGATGCCGTTTCCCGACCGCACCGCTTCCCACAGCACGATCTGATTATCGGTCCTGAAGCGGAAGGCATTGCGGGCGAGCGGGACGCCGAACTGGGCAAAGCCGCGAATGATCTCATCGCTGCGATCGAAGCCGACCAGATCATGGCCGGCGAGATCCCGGGCCTCGCGCGGACGGCCACGCCGGTCGAGATAGGATTTTGCCGCGCAGGCGCGGAGCGGAATGTCGGTCACCTTGCGCGCGACCAGTTCATTCTGCGCCGGCTTGACCATGCGAATGGCGATATCGGCATCGCGACGCAGCAGATTCTCGACCTGGTTCGAGGCGACGATCTCGACCTCGATGCCCGGCTCCTCGAAACCAAGCCTCGCCATCATTTCCGGCAGCACATAGGCGGCCACCACTTCGCTGGCGGCAATGCGCACCGTACCCTCTATCGCCTCGACCGATCCCAGCGCCAGCAGCGAAAAGGCGCTCGCCTGCTCGCTCACCGCGCGACCCTGTTCAAAGAGCGTGCTGCCTGCTTCCGTGAGCGCATAGCCACGCCGCCCACGCCGGAACAGGGTGACGCCGAGCGCCTGTTCCAGCTCGGCGATGTGGCGGCCGAGCGTCGGCTGGCTTGCGGCAAGTTTTCGCGCGGCGGCAGACAGGCTGCCGGTCTCCGCCACCGTGACGAAACTCTTGATCAGGTTCCAATCGATATCCATTCAAAATTGAATATCAGAACGCCAGCCTTAGTCAATTTTCATTCGCTTGCGAAGAGGCCACAACAGGGTCGCAACACAAACACGGAGACGAACAATGACCAAGATCGCAATTCTCGGCGCCAACGGCCGGCTCGGCCGTGCGGTGGCCAAGGCCTTCCTCGATGCCGGCTACGATGTCCGCGCCGTCACCCGCGGCGGCAAGGTGCCGGCCGAGCTCAAAGGCGCCACGGCAATCGCCGGCGACGCGCTCGACCGCAACGCGCTGATCCGCGCCACCGAAGGCGTCGACATCATCTTCAACGGCCTCAACCCGCTCTACACCGACTGGGGCAAGTGTCTGCCGATGGCGGAGAACGTCATGGCTGCCTGCCGGGCGAACGGCGCACTGCATCTCTTCCCGGGCACCGTCTACAATTACGGCTCGCCGATGCCGGCGGTGATCGCCGAAGACACGCCGTTTCGCCCGACGACGGAAAAGGGCCGCATCCGCGTCGCCATGGAAGATCTGTTTCGCCGCGAGGCGGACGCGGGTCGGGTGCGCACGATCCTGCTGCGCGCCGGTGATTTCTTCGGCGGCACCGGCAGCGGATCGTGGTTCGATCTGGTTGTCGCCGCCAAGATGACCAAGGGTATCTATACGGCACCGGGACCGGTCGATCTCGTGCATGAATGGGCCTATCTGCCCGACCTGGCCAAGACCTTCGTCGGGCTGGCTGACAATCTCGACAAGCTCGGCTCATACGAGGCGCTGAATTTTCCTGGCCATGCGGTGACCGATCTGGACATCAAGGCGGCCGCGGAGAAGGCGCTCGGGCACGCGCTGAAGCTGACGAAGATGCCGTGGTGGGTGCTGCGCGCCGGCAGCCCGTTCGTGGCGATGTGGCGCGAGATCGTTTCGATGTCCTATCTCCGCTTCGAGCCGCACCGGCTGGCTTCAGCCCGGCTGGAAGGCATTATCGGTACGATCCCGCACACGCCGCTGGAAGATGCAGTATCGGAAGCGCTTGAGGATATCGGCGTCGCCACAACCAAGCCGGTGCAGCAAGCTGCCCAATAAGGAAGTTGAAAAAGACGGATGGTCTGACGGTCATCCGCCGCTTGTCCGGACCAATGATTGCGCTCAGATCCGGCCCATCAACAGCAGCACCAAGACAACGATCAGGATGACGCCGACGATGCCCGATGGGCCGTAACCCCAGGACCGAGAATGCGGCCACGCCGGAACCGCGCCGATCAGGATAAGAATAAGAATAATGATGAGAATGGTGCTGATCGTCATCAGAAAATCCTCGCTTTGAGGTTGCAATGACGAAACAATGCAGAAGGCCGCCCATTGTTCCCGGGCGGCCTTTGCTTGATCAGGGCAGCAATCGGACTCTATTCGGCGGCCTTCGGGAAGGCGATCGCCGGCTCGGCGCCCAGATCGGCGTCCAGGCCTTTCGACGGGATGTCGGCCTTGCGACGCCCCAACAGGCTACTGAACCAGCCACGGCGCGCACCGGGTTTGACCTTGGCGCGCGTGAACACCATCAGCATCGACGGCGTCACCACCAGCGTCAGCACGGTGGCGAAGGACAGCCCGAAGACGATAGCCGAAGACAGCGAAATCCACCATTGCGTCGACGGCGCGTTGATCGTCGTCTCGTGGTGGAAGATTTCGAGGCCGAGGCCGAAAGCGATCGGCAGCACGCCGAGGATCGCCGACACTGCCGTCAGCACCACCGGGCGGGCACGTTCGCGGCAGGTCTGCAGAACGGCTTCGTATTTGTCCCAGCCCTCTTCGCGCAACCGGTCATAGGTGTCGATCAGCACGATGTTGTTGTTCACCACCACGCCGGCCAGCGCAATGACACCGATGCCCGACATGACGATGCCGAATGCCTCTCCCGTCAGCAGCAGCCCGAGGAACACGCCGATCGTCGCCATGACCACGCAGGACAGCACCAGCCAGACGCTGGTGAACTTGTTGAACTGCGCCAGAAGCACGATGAAGATCAGGAAGATCGCCGCACCGAAGGCTTTGCTGAGGAAGGCCCCGGCCTCCGCACTGTCCTCATTCGAACCGGCAAGCTTCCAGCGAATGCCGCTGCCGAGGTTCATGTCGGCGACAGCTTTGGTGACCTCCTGCTGGACGGCAGCCACCTGGGCGCCGGCAGCGACGTTGGCCTGGACGACCACCGTTCGCGCGCCGTCGATGCGGTTGAGGATACCGACCGTCGGCTCCGGCTTGCGCACGACGAAGTTCGAGATCGGCACCGAGCCTTGCGCGGTCTGCACCCTGAGTTCGTCGAGCGTCGACAGCGTGCGCCGATCCTCGGGCAGGCGCAGCCTGATGTCCACCGCATCGTCGGCGCCGGCTGGCCGGTACTCGCTGAGCTTCAGCCCGTTGGTCACCAATTGCACGACCGTCCCGACCGCGGTCGGACTGATGCCGTACTGCGCCGCCTTGGCGCGATCGACCTCGAGCGCCCAGTCGACCCCGGGCGGCGCCAGACCATCGGAAATATCGATGACGCCGGGCACCTTGGCAATGCGCGCGGCGACGGCGCGGGCCTTGTCGTCAAGGCCCTTCGGATCGACGGCCGAAAGCCTGATCTGGATCGGCTTGCCGGTGGGCGGGCCGGCTTCCGGCACGCGAACCTCGACGTCGACACCGGGAATGCCGGCCATAACGCCGCGCAGTTCGTCCAGGATTGAGTTCGCCGATTTACGCTCGCGCCAGTCGACGAATTCGTACTGGATCACGCCGACCACGTCTTCCGGAACGTCCTGGCCGCCGCCCTGCGTCTTGCCTACACGGGTATAGACGGACTTCACGCCCGGCCAACCGAGCAGCCGATTTTCCGCCGTCTTGGTGGCCGCGTCCATTTCGGCAAGCGAAAGATTGCCGCGGGCGTGGACATAGAGCAGGCCGTAGTCAGGCTCGACATTCGGGAAGAATTCGACGCCGGCGCCGAATTTCGAATAGGCGTAGCCGACGCCGAACAACAGCGCCACAGTGAGGACAAGCACGGTGATGGGATAGTGCACCGCCTGCTTGACCACGGCCATGTACCAGCCGTCGCGATTGTCGTCGGGGTGATGGGCCGGCGCCTTGGCAAATATCGCGCCCAGCGTCGGCGCGAAGACCAGCGCATAGAGCATCGAGGCCGAGAGCGTCACGATCAGCGTGATCGGCATATATTTCATGAAGTCGCCGATGATGCCCGGCCAGAACAACAGCGGCGAGAAGGCGGCAATGCGCGTCATCGTCGCCGCGATGACCGGGCCGGCCATGCGCTTGGCGGCAAGCGCGAACGCCTCTTGCTTCGGCATGCCCTCGCTCATGCGACGCTCGGCGAATTCGGTGACGATAATGGCGTCGTCGACCAGCATGCCGACCGCCAGGATCAGGCTGAACAGCACGATCATGTTGATCGTGTAGCCCATCATTGCCAGCAACAGGATACCGATCAGGAAGGATGAGGGGATGGCCAGTCCGATCAGCAGCGAGGCACGGCCGGACAGCGCGTAGAGGATAACGATGAACACCAGGATGACGGCGATCATCACGTGGTTCTGCAGGTCGCCGAGCAACTGGTTCACGAAAACGGACTTGTCTTGCGTGTAGGTGACGTGCATGCCCTCCGGCATCGTCTTGATGAAGGCGTCGGACACCTCCCTGACCTTGCCAATCGTATCGATCAGGTTGGAGCCGATGCGCTTCTTCACCTCGATGGCAATCGCCGGCTTGCCGTCGAGGCGGGTAACCGTCTCGGCGTCCTTGAAGGTCGAGCGGATGGTGGCGATATCCTTGGCCTGCACCACGGCATTGGGGCCGGCGACGACCGGAAGCGCCGCCACATCCTCTGGCGTCTCGATAAGCGACGGCACCTTGACTGCGTATTTGCCCTCGGACCCTTCGATATTGCCGGCGGCGACAAGACTGTTGGAAGCGCCGACCGCACCGATCAACTGGTCGAGCTGCAGCCCGTAGGAAGACAGCTTCATCGGATCGATGACCACTTCGACGAGGTCGTCGCGCGCACCCTGCAGCGAGCCCTCGAGCACACCAGGCACTTCCTCGATGCGGTCGCGCAACTCGCGCGCCGCCGCCGTCAGCACGCGCTCGGGCACCTCGCCCGACAGCGTCACGACCAGGACGGGGAACTCGGAGATGTTGACCTCTGAGACCACGGGCTCCTCGGCCGCTTGCGGCAGGTCGGCCTTGCCGTCCTGCACCTTGCTGCGCGTGTCCTGCAGCGCGGTGGCGAGATCCGTCTGTGGCTGGAATTCGACCAGCACATAGCCGCCGCCCTGGAAGGCGGCCGAGCGCATCTCCTTGAGGCCCTTCAGGCTCTTCAGCTTGGCTTCCATCGGCCGCAGCAGGAGGCGCTCGGAATCTTCCGGCGAGATGCCCTGGTAGATCAGGCTGACATACATCATCGGAATCGGAACGTCCGGTTCCGCTTCCTTCGGCGTCGACTGGTAAGCAACCGCACCGGCAAGGATGAGAAAGACCAGGACCGAAATGGTCAGCCGGGCATTGCTGATTGCAAGTTTGACGATGTCCATGATTACTGCGTCCCGGTCGTCGCTTCGCCCAACAGCTTTTGGATGGTCGCCTGGTCCGCTTCGACCGGCTTGACCACTTCGCCTTCCTTCACCAGCTCCTGGCCGGCGACGATGATGCGGGCGTCGGCCGGAATGCCGCCAAGCACCAGGCCGGTCGGCGTGTCGTCGACCAGGTCGATCGGGAAGAACACGACCTTGTCGTCCTTGTCGACGGCGCGGATGCCGAGGTCGCCCTTGTCGCCGAGCGTCACCACCGAGCGCGGCAGCATGACGGCGTCGGTCGGCTGGGCGCTGAGCGCGATTTCGGCCGTCATGCCGGCCGGTACGGAACCATCTGCATTCGGGATGGCGACTTCGACCCGGAAGGTACGGGTTGCCGAAGATGCATCCCGGCTGATGTAGCGCACGATGCCCTCGACGTTCTGGCCGCTGACCAGACGCACATTCGCCTTGTCACCGATCTTCAGATAGCCGAGATCGCGTTCGCTGACCTCGCCGCGCGCAATCACGGGGTCGAGGCTGAGAATAGTAGCCACCTCGCCGCCCTGCATCACGGAACTGCCAAGCTCCACCGGCACCCGGTCGATAACGCCGTCGAAGGGCGCCTTCACCTCGTTGCGGTCGAGTTCGGCTTGCGCTGCGTCCAGTTGCGACTTGGCCAGCGTCAGGTTGGAGCGGGCTGTATCGAGCTGCAACTTGGGCAGATTGCCGGTTTTCATCAGCCGCAGGGCAGCAGCCAGCTCTGCCTCACGCTGCACGACAAGCTGCTTGGCATTGTCGACCGCCGAGATTTTTTCCTCGGCGGCAAGCATCAGGATCAGGTCGCCGGCCTTGACGTGCTGACCCTGCTTGACCGGCAGCTTGTCGATGACGCCGGCGACGCGTGTCGCCAGGACGGCGCGCTTGTCGGCTTCGGTCAGTCCGGAAATGCGGATAGCGCGTGCATAGGTGCGTCGCGGCGGGGTTATGACCGCGACCGTGCGTAACGGCGCCTTGGGCTGTTCCGCCTCGGCAGTCCCCGGCTTGGCAGCCCCCTGTTCGCCAGTTTGGGGCTTGCCTGCGTCGGCTGTCTTGGGCTGCTCGACCTCTCCTGCCTTGGGCTTGTTGTCGGCGGACGCGCTGCCGACGGACGAGAACTCGCCTGTCGCCATCCAGCCGGCGAAACCGATGAGCACAACAATGGCAGCAAGCTTGTGAAACCTGAATTTCGGCATCGTTATTTTTCCAGTGCGCGGGGTTCGGCCAAGCCGCATCTTCTACTTGGGGCGCGTCGCCGATATGGGTGCGCGCGAGGCCGTATTCAAATTGCCGTGATCGGCGAAGCGCGCTTCTACCTCAAAGTTGCGGCGCAATATAGTCAGAAAAGTTGATGGATTGTTGCTTTGTCGGCAAAGATGCGGCTGCAGCATCGGCTGTTGATCGCCAAAACAGCGGTATGGCAGCAAGTGTCAGGATGATTGGACAGATTGCGATGTCATCTGCTTTGCGGAGGAGCGAGAGCAATTCCAGCAAAAGTGTGAAACGGTTTCCGTCCGGAATTGCGTCAAACAAAAAGAAAAAGATAGAGCGGTTCGGCGTTTCCGAAAGGATTGACCGTTCTAGGCCGGACGGCGGGCGGCCTCGGGCTGCTTGCGCGCCGCAAGAAACTCCTTGACCCGCCGGCCCGGCGCGGGCCCGCGTACCGGCTTCAGGCCGTCATCGAGCTCGCCGGACAGATCGATCGTCGGCCGCTTGCCGACGGCGTCGTAGTTTTCTTCCAGCCAGTCACTGGCCGCGGTGCGACCGAGGTCGCGCAGATAGGCAAGGAACGCCCATTCGGCATTGACCTTGGACGATGCCGACAAATCCTTGAACGCTTCGTCGGCGTCGATGCGGTGCATGCGTATGTCGCGATATTCGCCGCGCGGCAGTCGGCCGGCGGCGATCAATTCCTTGACGAAGGCGATCGAGCGGAATTCGCGCAACAGCCCGGCATTGAAGGTGATCTCGTCGATGCGGTTTTGAATCTCATTGGCGCTCTTCGGCGTCCCCTCGCGGACCACCGGATTGATCTGAACCAAAAGCACGTCCTCGGTGGCCGCCGTCTTGAAGAACGGGAACAGTGCCGGGTTGCCGCCATAACCGCCATCCCAATAGGGCACGCCCTTGATCTCGACGGCACGGAACAATTGCGGCAAGCAGGCCGACGCCATCACCGTGTCGAGGTCGATCTCGCCGTCAGAGAAGACCCGCAACTGGCCGGTCTCGACATTGGTAGCGGAAATGAACAGTTCAATCGACTTGCAGGCGCGCACATTGTCGAAATCGATCTCACGTTCGACCACGTCGCGCAGCGGATTGATGGCGAGCGGATTGGCGACATAGGGCGAAAATACCCGAGACATCGTATCGAACAGGAAATAGCCGGGCGTGTTCTCGATCGACCAATTGCCCCAGGCGACGTCCCAAGGCATGCGCTGCACCGGGCTGAAGCGGCCCTTTGCCGCCACCGCACGCCAGAAATCGTCGAGCTTCCGCCGCGCACCCTCGACGCCGCCGCGGACAAAGCCGTCGGCCAGCGCCACGGCATTCATGGCGCCGGCGCTGGTGCCCGAAACCGCCGTTATATCGAGGCGTCCGTCCTCCAGCAGCCGATCGAGCACGCCCCAGGAAAACGCCCCGTGCGAGCCGCCGCCTTGCAGCGCGATGTTGATCTTCTTTGGCTCTTCCACCTTGCCGTTTTTCGGCATGGCGTGGCCCTTGACCGCTGGATGGCTCACTGAGCGGTCCAGCCGCCATCGACAGAGATGTGCGTGCCGTTGATCTGCGCCGCCGCATCCGAGCATAGGAACACTGCCGCCGCCGCAACCTGCTCGACGGTAACGAACTCCTTGGTCGGCTGCTTTTCGAGCATGACCTCGCGGACCACCGTCTCGCGGTCCATCTTGTTGGCCTTCATCTGGTCGGGGATCTGCGCCTCGACCAGCGGCGTCAGCACATAGCCCGGACAAATGGCATTGCAGGTGATCTTGTCGCGCGCCAGCTCCAGGGCGACAGTCTTGGTCAAGCCCATAATGCCATGCTTGGCCGAGACATAGGCCGACTTGAACGGCGACGCGACTAAGCCGTGGGCCGAGGCGACGTTGACGATCCGGCCGCCACCGGCCTGTTTCATCAACGGGATCGCGGCGGCGATGGTATGGAAGGCCGATGACAGGTTGATGGCGATGATCGCATCCCACTTTTCGATTGGGAAGCTTTCCACCGGCGCGACATGCTGGATGCCGGCATTGTTGATCAGGATGTCGACCGAGCCGAATGCCTCGGCTGCCTTCGCCACCAAAGCCCGGCACTCGGCCGGCTTTGACATGTCGGCTTTGACATAGGCGGTCCTCACCTTGTGGTGCTTCGCGATCGCGTCTGCGATGGCGTGGTCGTCTGCGGTATCGGAAAAGGAATTGACGACGAGGTTGCAGCCTTCGGCCGCGAGCGCGTGGGCAATGGCCAGGCCGATGCCCGAGGTAGAACCCGTCACTATGGCGGTTTTTCTGGTGGTCAAGGCTGGCTATTCCTTTGAAGTGGGTTCCCGCGGAACCATGTTGCACTGCAGCATATAGGTTCTCTGCCATCCAAGAACAGCGGATGTGTGGAGCAATGACATGAAATTTTTGTCATGAGGACCTCTCTTGTCTCGAGGAGAGAGGTGTCCGGCGCCGGCTATTGCGACCGGCTTCCGCAAGTATGCGAGGGAAAAATCCTCAAGCGACGAGGTCTGGGACCGGCCCGATATAGCGCGACTGCGGCCGGATCAGCCGTCCGCTCGTCTGCTGCTCGCGCGCATGGGCAATCCAGCCGGCGACGCGCCCGGCGGCAAAGACATTGGTGAACGCCTCTTTCGGAAAGCCCGCCGCTTCCAGCAGAAGTGCTGTGAAGAACTCGATATTGGTCTGGAGCGAGCGCGACGGCTTGGCGATGCGAAGCACTTCGAGCGCCGCTTGCTCCACGCTCTCGGCAAACGCCAGCCGGTGGCCGGTTACGCCCCTGGCGCCGAGTTGCCGCACCACCGCTTTCAGCACGTCGGCACGCGGATCGCGCACGCGGTAGATGCGATGCCCGAAGCCCATGATGCGGCGGCCGCGCCCGATCTCGTCACGCAGCCAGCCGGCGGCGTCGCCATGCGCCTCGATCGCATCCAGCATCTCGATCACCGGACCTGGGGCGCCGCCATGCAGCGGCCCCTTGAGCGCTCCGAGCCCGGCCAGCACCGCCGAAGTAAGCCCGGCCTGCGTCGAAGCGACCACGCGCGTGGCGAAGGTCGATGCGTTGAGGCCATGGTCGCAAACCGTCACGAGATAGGCATCGAGTGCCTTCGCCAACTTCGGCGAGGCCGCAATGCCGGTCAGCATCCGCAGCATGTCGGCGGCATGATCGGCCTTGCTATCGGGCGCAATCGGGCTTTCGTCGCGCTGCAAGCGCAGCAAGGCCGGCGTCAGCACGGCAGGCGCCGCAACCAGCCGCAGCGCGTCCGGCAATTTGCCGCCGTCCGGCAGCAGCGCAATGCCGGCGCGCATCGCGCTGTAGATATCGAGGGATGCGAGAAACGGCAGCAAGGGTTCGATCTGCCCGAACACTTCGCTGCGCGCCCGACCGATCGCATTCGCCAGCTCCTTGTCGTCGGGAAAATCGTCGAAAAAGCCGTCGAACAGCAGATGGACCACCTCGGCGTATTTCCAGCGGCCTGCCAGTTCGGGCAACGAATGGCCCCGGATGGTCAGGCGGCCGCCAAGACCGTCAACATCGGAGAGCACCGTTTCCGCCGCCACCACATCATCGAGCCCATTCGCCATTGGTTTTCTCCTTGACCCTTTCCGCGCGGTAGATAAGGGTTGGCGACTGGATCATCAATCTTGATCAACAGAATCAACATGACAGGACTGACATGACGGAGTGGCTGACGCGGGACGAGGCCCTGGAGCGTCTCAAGGTGCGCGCCCAGACGCTCTATGCCTATGTCAGCCGCGGGCGCATCGGCATGCGGCCGGACCGGGCGGATCCACGCCGTAGCCAGTATCGCGCCGACGACATCGCGGCACTGGCGAGCCGCCGGGCGCGCGGCCGAAATCCCCAGGCCATCGCCGAAAGTGCAATTGCCTGGGGTGAGCCGGCGATCGCCACCACGATCTCGACCGTTTTGCACGGCCGCCTCGTCTATCGCGGCCAGGATGCGGTTGCACTCTGCGAGGCTGCCACACTGGAGCAGACGGCAAACCTGCTTTGGGCATCTGACGCACCAGTGTCGTTTGTCTCGGCGAGCCGCCACGGCAACGGCGCAACTGGCCGGCCAGCCGCCTTCGTGGAATTGGCCGCGTTGGCGGCCACCGGCCGGCCTTCGCTCGGCCGCCGATCAGCTTCGCTCAACCACGATGCGGCCGGCGCCATCGCCGCCCTGGCCCAGGCGCTCGGCGCGATTCCCGGAACCGGTGCCGTGCACGAAAGGCTGGCGCGGGGATGGTCGCTCGATGCGGTCGGCGCAGACTTGATCCGCCGCTCGCTCGTACTGTTGGCCGATCACGAATTGAACGCATCGACCTTCGCCGCACGGGTCGCCGCGTCCACCGGCGCACCTGTTTCGGCCTGCCTGCTTGCCGGCTTCGCCACGCTCTCCGGTCCGCGCCATGGCGCCGCCGCGGAGGCCGTCATGATATTGGGTGAGGATGCGCAGAGATTGGGGCCGGATGCGGCCGTCGGACGCTGGCTCGGTCACGACATGCCACTGCCCGGATTTGGCCATCCGCTTTATCCCGAAGGCGATCCGCGCGCCGAACCTTTGCTGGCCGCTATCGATGTCGATGATGGGCTGCTGCGGCTTTGCGATGCGGCCTTTGCGGCAACGGGCATGCGCCCGAACGTCGATTTCGCCTTGGCTGCGCTGACGCGCAGCCTCCGCTTGCCGTCCGATGCGCCGTTCCGTCTGTTTGCGCTCGGCCGCAGCGTCGGCTGGGCCGCGCATGCCGTGGAACAGGTGACAAGCAACGGCCTGATCCGGCCACGCGCCCGCTACCAGGGACCGCTGCCGGAGTTCCATTAGCTGGCGGCGCAATCCCGGGCCCTTTTTTGGGTGCTGGCGGATTTAAGCTTTAGATAGAATGGTCATACGGCTAATGAAAAGTCGGAGAGCCCGCTGCGCGGCCAGGGCTGGCGGCTCGGACGGATGCCATTCCCGGAAATGACCATCGAGCGCCATGCGTGCCAACCCATACACGAGTGCACGCGCGGCAAGCACAAGATGATCAAAGTCGATGTCGGGAGCAAGCCGACCGTGTTGTTGCGCTTGCGTCAGCAAGTCGATCATCCTCCGCCGAATAGCCTCATTCTGATGACGAAGGCTGTCCGACGCTTCAAAATCAATTAGTGTTCTGGAACTGATGATCTGGAAATGCGTGGGGTTGGTAATTGCCCATTCCAGATAGCCTTGTCCGATTGCTTCGAAAGCCTCAATGGGATCTGCGCTGCCGATTTTCGACTGCGCCTTGGCAACAGCCTCTGTCAGCCGATCCATGGCTTGTTCGGCGACCGCGGTTAGCAACGCTGTTTTCGATCGAAAATGCCGGAATGGTGCGCCGGGTGAAACGCCAGCACGTTTTGCGGCTTCGCGTACGGAGACATGCTCGGCTCCCCGTTCCTCGATGATCTCCACGGTTGCCGTGATCAAGGCCTCGACAAGATTGCCGTGATGGTATCGCTTGGCATGTCCGGCTTCGTCGGAATCAGTAGTCTTGGTCATCTCAGCCAAATAGCACGAGAGCGGATGTAAACACTGATTATTTCCCTTGCGTTCGAGCGCTGCGTATGTAATCAATGTTTACATCGCAACGGAGGTTACCATGTTTCGCATCACCGCAACGACTGCCCTCGCTTTCTCCTTATTGTCGCTCGTGTCTGCCGAGGCCGAGGATCGGCCCACCCTGGAAATCGCCTGGCCGGCCGCAGGTTCAGTTGTCGAACTGGGCAATGCTCCTGAGAAGGCGATAGGCGTCGTCGTCAGGAGCAACTTCAGGCTGCTCCCTGCGGGTGAGTGTGGGGAAATCAGCCAATGCGGCCACGTGCATATGAAGATCGATCCCGACGGAGACACCTGCAACATCCCCGGCAAGCCGTACAACAGCATGAACAGCGACTTTGGCGGTGACCTTATCAAGGCCCGTTTCGGCCATTGCCCGAATGCCGCCGGCAGACACGTAATCGGCGTGCTTCTTGCCGATGATCATCACCGGCCCATTCTAGTAGACGGCAAACCTGTTACCGCTCTGGTGACGGTGACCACGAAATAGAGCATGCCACGAAGCATAGCATGGATGACATCTCCGCCTTTCGAGACGAAGATGTTTTATCACACGGTCTGCTGAAGGAAGTTTCGGCCGGCACTTCGCCAGCCGGCAGTCAGGACATCGTGTCGAGCTTGCGCTGCATCGCGGCGATCTGCTCCTTCAGTTCCTGAAGGTCGTCGGGTTTTTCCGGTGTTTCCTTCCTAGCCGGTTCGGCCGGCGCTGCTGCCGGCGCAGAGCCCGCAGGCGGGAACGGTGTGAACAGCCGCATGGCGTTCTGGAACATTTCCATGTTGCGCCGCGTCTGCTCCTCCAGCACCTTGATCGGCGTGGCGATCTTCATCATGTCCATCGGCGACTTGCCGAGCGCATCTTTCATCTGTTCGCGAAAGCGTTCCTGCTCCTTAGAGAAGGCCAGCATCGACTGCTCGAGAAAACTCGGCACGATCATCTGCATCTGGTCGCCGTAATAGGCGATGAGCTGACGCAGGAACGGGATCGGCAGCATGTTCTGCCCGTCCTTGTTCTCCAGCTCGAAGATGATCTGGGTCAGCACCGGATGCGTGATGTCGTCACCGGTCTTGGCGTCCTGGACAGTAAAGTCCTCGCCTTTTTTGACCATTTCAGCGAGATCCTCGAGCGTCACATAGGTGCTGGTGCCCGTATTGTAGAGACGGCGATTGGCATATTTCTTGATAACAATAGGTTCGTCTTTTGCGGCCATCTGCATCCTCCCCGGACACCGGCCAGCTTAAGTAAGCCGCCGGTAACGATTGCGCCTTTTTAAAGGATATGCGCAAAAGCGTCATGAATCCAAGCAGTTTGTGCAGTGCGGGAACATTTTATGCTGCGCAGCACGGACGGGCCGCCGTTGCAGCGACGGGCGGCCTGCTTGCGGCAGTGGGACGCCATGCCCATTTCGGGTTTGACTCGGGTTGTGGAAAGGGCAAGAAAAGTCCCCGACGGCACCCGAAATCGTTCCCCGAAAGCCTGGAGAAGAACATGTCCGCTTCCAACGCCATCGTTGTCGCCAGTGCAGCGCGCACGCCTGTCGGCTCCTTCAACGGCGCCTTCGCCAACACGCCAGCCCATGAATTGGGTGCGGTCGCCGTCAGGGAAGCGCTTGTCCGTGCCGGCGTCGAGGGCAAGGAGGTGGACGAGGTCATTCTCGGCCAGATCCTGACCGCGGCCCAAGGGCAGAACCCGGCGCGGCAGGCGGCTATGGCCGCCGGCGTGCCGCAGGAGGCTACCTCCTGGGGCCTGAACCAGCTCTGCGG
The DNA here is from genome assembly GCF_040319475.1 of Mesorhizobium sp. M0904. NCBI lineage: Bacteria > Pseudomonadati > Pseudomonadota > Alphaproteobacteria > Hyphomicrobiales > Phyllobacteriaceae > Mesorhizobium > Mesorhizobium sp. M0904. The sequence goes on from NZ_JAMYOC010000007.1 coordinate 38,300, forward strand.
CTCGGGCTTGCGGGCCATCGCGCTCGGCATGCAGCAGATCGCCCAGGGCGACGCGAGGATCATCGTTGCCGGCGGCCAGGAATCGATGTCGATGGCTCCGCATGCGCAACATCTGCGCGGTGGCGTCAAGATGGGCGACTTCAAGCTGATCGACACCATGATCAAGGACGGCCTGACCGATGCCTTCTACGGCTATCATATGGGCAACACCGCGGAGAATGTCGCTCGCCAGTTCCAGATCACCCGCGACGACCAGGACCAGTTCGCACTGGCTTCCCAGAACAAGGCCGAGGCCGCGCAGAAAGCCGGAAAATTCAAGGACGAGATAGTTGCCTTTACAGTCAAGGGCAGGAAGGGCGACACCGTAGTCGACCAGGATGAATACATCCGCCACGGCGCGACAATCGACGCCATGACCAAGCTCAAGCCCGCCTTCGACAAGGAAGGCACGGTGACTGCTGCCAATGCTTCCGGCATCAACGACGGCGCCGCCGCCGTGGTGCTGATGACCGAAGCGGAAGCCGCAAGGCGCGGCATCACACCTCTGGTACGCATCGTTTCCTGGGCGACCGCCGGCGTCGCCCCGCAGATCATGGGGACGGGACCGATCCCCTCCTCGCGCAAGGCGCTGGCCAAGGCCGGCTGGTCGGTCGGCGACCTCGATCTGGTCGAAGCCAACGAGGCCTTCGCTGCGCAGGCCTGCGCCGTCAACAAGGACATGGGCTGGGATCCGTCCATCGTCAACGTCAATGGCGGCGCCATCGCCATCGGCCATCCGGTCGGCGCCTCGGGCGCCCGCATCTTCAACACGCTGGTCTACGAGATGCGCCGCAGAGGTGCCAAGAAAGGTCTTGCCACGCTGTGCATCGGCGGCGGTATGGGCGTTGCTATGTGCGTGGAAGCATTGTGATGAGATAAGCGATACGAGTAGGATACTGGCGCAAAGCGAGTAGGGAATAGAGGGCAAACCCCACCGCTTCAACGCGCAGTCATCTGCATTTCCCGGGAGGACACATGACAAAAGTTGCAATCGTCACAGGCGGGTCGCGCGGCATCGGCGCGGCGATATCGGTCGCCTTGAAAAGCGCCGGCTATTCGGTGGCCGCGAACTACGCGGGCAATGATGATGCGGCGGCAAAGTTCAAGGCAGCGACCGGCATCCCGGTCTATAAATGGTCGGTCGCCGACTATGAAGCCTGCACTGCCGGCATCAAACAGATAGAGGCCGATCTCGGTCCCGTCTCGGTGCTGGTCAACAATGCCGGCATCACCCGCGACGCGATGTTCCACAAGATGACGCGCGAGCAATGGAAAGAGGTCCTCGACACCAATCTTTCCGGCGTCTTCAACATGACGCATCCGTTGTGGGGTGGAATGCGCGACCGCAAGTTCGGCCGCATCATCACCATCTCCTCGATCAACGGCCAGAAAGGCCAGGTCGGCCAGGTCAATTATTCGGCTTCGAAGGCCGGCGACATCGGCTTCACCAAGGCACTGGCCCAGGAAGGCGCGCGCGCCGGCATCACCGTCAACGTCATCTGCCCCGGCTATATCGCCACCGAGATGGTCAAGGCGATGGACGAGAAGGTGCTCAACGAGCGTGTCATCCCGCAGATCCCGGTCGGCCGTCTCGGCGAGCCGGAGGAGATCGCGCGCTGCGTCGTCTTCCTCGCTTCCGACGACGCCGGTTTCATCACCGGCTCGACCATTTCAGCCAATGGCGGCCAGTACATCAGCTGAGGCCGGGGGAACCTCGTGGATGATGCCGTACCAGCACAACGGCAGGTACGGAAAGACAACCGGGCTGTCACGCGGCAAGCTTCAGCGCTGGGCTGGCTTCAGGCTGGGTTCGGGTAATTGAACCTGCCTCGCACGCGGGTGCCGGCAGACGGGCAAGCGGCGCCCGACTGAGGCCCGACAGCTTCAAGGCGATGCGGCGCTTCAGGAATGGTGTGAGGTTCAGCACCGATAGTACGAGGTTGCGAACGAACCGCTTCACCGGACTGCGGGCAAGTGCCATGCCGGTCATCATGCCAGCCAGGTCAAGCACCTCTTGGGCTGCCGGGCGTCGCAGCGTTTCATAGAGTTCGAGCTCCGCTTCGGGGCGCACGCCGTTCACCACGTCGCCAAGCAATTGGCCAAGCACGACCGCGTCGACGATGCCGGTATTCATGCCTTGCCCTCCCGCCGGACTGTGCACGTGCGCGGCATCGCCCATCAGGAACAACCGGCCCTTGCGGTATGACCGGACCAGGCGGTGATGCACGCGAAACCGCGAGCTCCACGACAGGTCGAGCACGCGGGTTCTTTCTTTGGTCGGCCCACGGCTGTCGAGCAGCACCTGTATGTCTGCGACTGCGGGTTTTTCCGGTGCATCGTCCATTGTCGCGACGACGCGGTACGATCCGTCTGGGAGCGGCGCCACCACCACCAGTCCGGCTGGCGCAAAGAACAGCGACACTTCGGTTGGCCCAACCGGCCAGTCGAGACGAACGTCGGCGAGAACGAACGACGCCTCATAGGCCGCGCCGTCGAACTCTATGCTGGCCGAGTTGCGCACCAGGCTGTGCATGCCGTCGCCGCCAACGACGTAACGTGTCGATATGATCTTCTCGCGGCCGTTTTCGACCACCGTCACGCGCGCACCGTCAGTGTCCTGAACCACCGCTTTGGCCTCGACCATGCGGTGGATCACGCCGCCGAGGGCGGCAATCCGCTCGGCAAACACCTGCTCGGTGAGATTCTGAGGCAGCATCATCAGATAGGGATGCCTCGACGGAAGCTTTCCGAAATCGAGCTTGAGCAGTGCCCGGCTGCGATCTCGGATGGCAAAATTCTGCAGCTTCAGGGCAAGTTCGCTCAGCCGCTGCGTGACGCCCAGCGGCTCCAACGCTTCCAGCGTCTGAGCGTGGATGACGCCGGCCCGCGAGGTCTGAAGGCCCTCCCCAAGCCTGTCGATCAGAACATGGTCGATCCCGGCCTGGTGCAGCACGATGGACAGCGCCAAGCCGGTCGGGCCTGCGCCAATAATCAGGACTTCCGTTTTATCTGGCAACATTTTCTCTCTCCATTTATCAACACATGTTGACTTTCTATCCGAAGCCATTGCATTTGTCAACAGCCGTTGGCATATGGATTTCATGAGCGAGAATCAGCAGAAGAAAACCAGCAAGTCGGACCGCACCCGCGCCCAGATCCTCGAAGCCGCGAGGCTGCTGTTCGCCAAGCACGGCTATGACGGCGCCTCCATCCGCGACGTCGCCGCCCATGCCTCGATCGATCCGGCCATGGTGATCCGCTATTTCCGCAGCAAGGACGAGCTATTCGCCAGGGCGGCGGTCGTCGACCTGAAATTGCCGGCCCTACAGGTGATCGACCGAACCGCCATCGGCAAGACACTGATCAAGCAATTTATCGAAATTTGGGAAGATCCGGCCAACGGTACCGGCATGGCAATCCTGCTGCGTTCGGCGACGTCGAACGAATTTGCCGCCGAAAAGTTGCGCGACGTATTTGCCAACCAGGTGAGGCCACTGGTTGCGGTGGTCGCTGATCCCGCCGATGCGGGCCGGCGGGCCGGGCTCATTTCCAGCCAGTTGCTGGGTTTAGCGATGTGCCGGTACCTGCTGCGGCTCCCGCCGGTCGTCGCCCTGTCTCACGACGAAATCATCCAGACCGTCGGCCCTACATTGCAGCGTTATGCCGTCGGAGAGGACGTGCCTTGAACAAGCCGTTCAGCGTGAGGCCGAGTCTGAGCCTCATGCGGCAAGTGCGCCGATCGATTGGCCATGACGCCGGCGTGTGCCGAACCAGCACGCAAAGGTTAATGGCCGCTGCGCAGCCTGTGCAAAAACCGCCCGGCCGCATGTGGATTCTCGGTGGAAAAGCTGTTCACAACACAACATGCTGCGGTGAACAAAGCAAGAAACTTCGGCCATCTCTGATTCGTCGCCGATTCGTTCCGGCTTTGAGCGGAACGTTAACGGCGAGAGCTGAAAACACCCCTCGAAATGATTAAAGCGCGTTAGGAAACATCAATAATTTCATAACGTTGTGCGAAGCAGATTGGCCAGCCACGACCATTCACCGGCAAAGGTTAACCGTGGTGCTCGCCTGGATGCCGCCTGCATGAATCGGGCCAGTTTCCGTGATTCAGCATGTGGTGAGGTACGCAGGCAGAAAACCCAGATGTAGCCGTGAACAAACCCTGAATCGGCGAGAGTCAGTGATTCGTCGCTGATTCGTTCCAGACTCGTTCCAACTGTTAATCGGGAACAGATTTTCTGGCTTGGAAGCGACCAATCGGCCTGCCCTCGGCACATTCCGCTTTCGCTTCGCGCCCGAAATCCCTATGTGTCGCCTGTCATACGCGGCCAATATGGGCGCGCTCCCGACAAGGCGAGGCGGAGAGCCTTATTTCCAGGCCGATGAACATCCATCCGAAACACACTGAACCGCTGATCCTGACCGGCCGAGACGTGACGGCCGTGCTCGGCCCAACCAACACCGGCAAGACCCATCTCGCCATCGAACGCATGGTGGCGCATGAAAGCGGCGTCATCGGCCTGCCGCTCAGGCTGCTTGCCCGCGAGGTCTATGCGCGCGTCTGCGAGAAGGTCGGCGCCCATAAGGTTGCGCTCATCACCGGCGAGGAAAAGATCCAGCCGGCTGGCGCGAAATACTCGGTCTGCACGGTGGAAGCGATGCCGCGCGAGACCGACGCCGCCTTCGTTGCCATCGACGAGGTCCAGCTCGCCGGCGATCTCGAACGCGGCCACATCTTTACCGATCGCATCCTGCATCTGCGCGGCCGCCAGGAGACGCTGCTGCTTGGCGCGGCCACCATGCACGGCATCCTGCAGCGCCTGCTGCGGGGCGTGTCGGTGGTGACCCGGCCACGGCTGTCGCATCTTGCTTATGCCGGCTCGAAGAAGCTGACGCGCCTGCCGCGGCGCACCGCGATCGTCGCCTTCTCGGCCGACGAGGTCTATGCCATTGCCGAGCTGATCCGCCGCCAGCAAGGCGGTGCCGCCGTCGTGCTCGGCGCACTCAGCCCGCGCACCCGCAACGCCCAGGTGGCGCTGTTCCAGTCGGGTGACGTCGACTACCTCGTCGCCACCGACGCCATCGGCATGGGCCTCAACCTCGACCTCGACCACGTCGCCTTCGCCCAGAACCGCAAATTCGACGGCTACCAGTACCGCAACCTGACGGCAGCCGAACTCGGCCAGATTGCCGGCCGCGCCGGCCGGCATTTGCGCGACGGCACCTTCGGCGTCACCGGCCAGGTCGATCCGCTGGATGAGGAACTGGTCAAGAAGATCGAGGCGCATGATTTCGACCCGGTGAAAGTGCTGCAGTGGCGCACCGCGCATTTCGATTTCGCCAACCTCGATGCGCTGAAGCGCTCGATCGAGACCAACGCCCCGGTCGAAGGCCTGACGCGCGCGCTGCCGGCCGTGGACGCGCAGGCGCTCGAGCATCTGTCGCGCGACGAGGACGTCCGGGCACTCACCACCGATGCCAGACGCGTGGCGCTGCTGTGGGAAGCCTGCGCGCTGCCCGACTACAGGAAGATCGCGCCGGCCCAGCACGCCGACTTGATCGCCTCCATCTACATGGACCTTGCCAGGCATGGCCATGTCGACGAGAACTACATGGCCGAGCAGGTGCGCCGTGCCGACACCACCGAAGGCGACATCGACACGCTGTCGCACAGGATTGCCCAGATCCGCACATGGACCTTCGTTTCCAACCGGCCCGGCTGGCTGGCCGATCGGGCACACTGGCAGGAAAAGACGCGCGAAATCGAAGACAGATTGTCGGATGCGCTGCATGAGCGGTTGACGAAACGTTTTGTAGACCGCAGGACTTCCGTCCTCATGCGGCGCCTTAGAGAAAACACGATGCCTGAAGCCGAAATCAGCCCAACCGGAACCGTCCTCGTCGAAGGCCATCATGTCGGCGAGCTGCAGGGTTTCCGCTTTACCGCCGACCAGAGCGCCGGCGGCGAGGACGCCAAGGCGGTGCGGGCGGCGGCGCAGAAGGCGCTTGCCGCCGAGTTCGAGGCGCGGGCCGAGCGCTTCGGCGCCTCTGCCAATGGCGATATCGCCCTGGGTTCGGATGGCACGCTGCGCTGGATCGGCGCGCCGATCGGCACGCTGGTCGCTGGCGAAGACGCTTTGAAGCCGCGTCTCGTCCTGCTGGCCGACGAGCAGCTCACCGGTCCGGCCCGCGACAAGGTTGCGGCGCGCGCCGAGCGCTTCGTCAATTTCCAGATCGAATCCCTGCTGAAGCCTCTGGTCGACCTCAAGAATGCCGAGCAGATCACCGGCATCGGCCGCGGCATCGCTTTCCAGCTTGTCGAGCATTTCGGCCTCATCAACCGTCGCGACATCGCCGACGAGATGAAGTCGCTCGACCAGGAAGGCCGCGCGGCGCTTCGCCGCCTCGGCGTGCGCTTCGGCGCCTACCATGTCTTTGTGCCGGCGCTGATCAAGCCGGCGCCGGCCGGGTTGATCACGCTGCTGTGGGCGCTGAGAAACGACGGCAAGGACAAGCCCGGCTTCGGCGATGTCGTTCACGCACTGGCCTCCGGCCGCACCTCGGTGGTCATCGATCCGACCTTCGACAAGACCTTCTACAAGCTTGCCGGCTACCGCAATCTTGGCAGGCGTGCTGTACGCGTCGATATTCTCGAGCGGCTGGCCGACCTGATCCGGCCGGCGACCAACTGGAAGCCGGGCCTCGGGCCTCGCCCCGACGGCGCCTATGACGGCCAGTCCTTCATGGTGACGCCGCCGATGATGTCGATCCTCGGCGCGACCGCCGACGACATGGAAGAAATCCTGAAGGGGCTCGGCTATCGCGCCGATGCCAAACCGGCGGCCGAGGTCAAGGCGCGGCTCGAAGCACAGGACAATGCCGCGCGCGAAGCGGCCGCTGCAAAGCAGGCGGCTGAAGACGCAACGCGAGTCGAGCAGGCGAGGATGGCGGAAGCATCTTCCGCGGCAGAGCCGCCGGCCGAGGCTTCGGAACCCGTGTCGAATGCGGCTCCCGTTGCGGAGGCGGCGGCCGAAGCTGTAACCGAAGCGACGGCACAGCCTGTCGCGGAAGCTCCAGCCCCTGAAGCTGCGGCAGAAGCCACGCAAGAGACCCTGCCCACCGCCGAAGCGGCTGCAGAACCAGCGGCTGAGCCAGGGGCGGCGGAACTTGGGGCGGAAACTGAGGCTACGGCACCGGCAGAGCCGCCGATTTTCGAAACGACGGAAGCATCGCCGGCCGAACCTGCAGCGACGGCGGAAGCCGTCGCTGGCGACGCTGCCCCAGAGGCGGAGGAGCCAAAACCTATCCTGTTATGGCGGCAGGGTCGTTTCGACCAGCGCCCGCGTCATCGCCAGCATGACAACCGCCCCCGGGACAATCAACGGGGCAATCGCGCGCGCAATGGTCAAGCTGCGCCGGACAGCCGCAGCGATGCGCCGGTAGATGCCGGCGGGCAACCGACGCCAGGCGACCGGCCCGCCCGTCAGGAGCGCCACGACCCGCGTGACGGCGCCGGCAAACCGCGCTTCGACCGCAGCAAGTTCAAGCCTAAACCGCAAGGCGTGGCTGGAGAGCAGCGCGGCGGCAAGCCGCAAGGCGACCGCCCCGACCGGCGCGAAAACCGGCCCGACTGGAAGGCTGGCCGGCAGGACGGCAAAGGCAGCGCCCAAGGCGCAAAGCCCGCCTTCCAGCCGAAACCGCGTGAGGAACGCCCGGTCCGCTTCGACCCGGACTCGCCCTTCGCCAAGCTCGCCGCCTTGCGCGACCAGCTGAAGAAGTAAGCTGCTCGTCCAATGGTCACTGATGCCCGCCAGCGCATCGACAAGTGGCTGTTCTTCTCGCGCGCGGTAAAATCGCGCACGCTGGCAGCCAGGCTGGTCGTCGCCGGACGCGTCCGCATCAATCGCGACAAAGCAGCGCAGGCCTCCGATACGGTCCGGCCGGGCGACGTTTTGACCATCACGCTGGAGCGGCGGATCTTCGTCTGGAAAGTCCTTGGCACCGGCGTACGGCGTGGCCCGGCCGAAGAGGCCCGCTTGCTCTACGAGGACATGTCGCCGCCCCCCACGCCCAAGGGCGAGGGGCTTCCGGATGCGGTGCCGCCGTTGCGCGAGGCCGGCAGCGGTCGCCCGACGAAGAAGGAACGCCGCCAGACCGACCACCTGCTCGGCGACGATTGAGCAAGCTCGAACGCCCGCTTTGCCGGCCTTCCGGAATTCCATTCCGGAAACCGCGGCACCGCTGGCAGGGGCCGCCCTTGCCACCAGCGGACAAAGGCGTTACCTCACCAAAAAAGCCCAACAAAATGGGACGTCCCGGAGCCGACCAATGACCTATGTCGTGACCGACAATTGCATAAAATGCAAATACATGGACTGCATCGAGGTCTGTCCGGTCGACTGCTTTTACGAAGGTGAGAACATGCTCGTCATCCACCCGGACGAGTGCATCGATTGCGGCGTCTGCGAACCGGAATGCCCGGCCGACGCGATCAAGCCCGATACCGAACCGGGCCTCGACAAATGGCTGCAGATCAACACCGAATATGCCGAGAAATGGCCCAACATCACCGCCAAGAAGGAGCCGCCTGCCGACGCTAAAACTTTCGATGGCGAAACTGGCAAGTTCGAGAAATATTTCTCCCCCGAGCCCGGCGAAGGCGACTGACGAGCCGGCCAGCTGCGGCCGCCTGACGCCGCTTAACAGACGTGATACATTAACTGCCTTGACAGGCGGCAACGGCGCGTGGCCTTCGCGCGTGCAGCAAAACCTTGATTCTTCCGACTTTTTGTGTTATATCAGCCAAACATGCCGGTGACACAACGTCGATTTATGGCGCAAACGCCCCAAATCACTGAAAGGTGAATTTCTCAATCCGGACCAGAGCGATCTGGGGCAGGCGGTCGCAATGTTGCGATTTGCCGGTCCTGGCCTTTCCGGTGAGTTCATCGTTGTGTGGCTAAGGACCGGTCACCCCGGTCGCACGAGTTCGGGCCGGCACGATGCCGGTACCACAACAAGGAGTTCAGGGCGTAATGGCAACGATCACCCCGCAGAAGAAGTCCACCGCAGCGCGCCACGGTTTCAAGACCGGCGAGTACATCGTCTATCCGGCGCATGGTGTCGGCCAGATCGTCTCGATCGATGAGCAGGAAGTCGCGGGCCACAAGCTGGAGCTGTTCGTCATCGACTTCCAGAAGGACAAGATGCGCCTCAAGGTGCCGGTCGCCAAGGCGACCTCGATCGGCATGCGCAAGCTGTCGGAAGAGGATTATGTCGAGCGCGCGCTGAAGGTCGTGCAGGGCCGCGCCCGCGTCAAGCGCACCATGTGGTCGCGCCGCGCCCAGGAATATGATGCCAAGATCAACTCCGGCGATCTGATCTCGATCTCGGAAGTGGTGCGCGACCTCTATCGCGCCGACAACCAGCCGGAGCAGTCCTATTCCGAGCGCCAGCTCTACGAGGCGGCCCTCGACCGCATGGCCCGCGAGATCGCGGCCGTCAACCGCATGTCGGAGACCGAAGCGGTGCGCCTCATCGAGGTGAACCTCAACAAGGGCCCCAAGCGCGGCGCCAAGGCCGACAACGAGGAAGCCGAGCAGGAAGAAGCTGCCTGAGCCTTTTCGCCTTCGAATCAGAAAAACCCGGCCTCGCGCCGGGTTTTTTGTTTTGGCTGACCGGTAATGGCCATTCTAGCTCTTGCCGCCGCCTTCCCTTTCCGCCTCCTGCTTCAGCGTGGCGATGAACCGCTTGGTCCGCTGGCGCTCGGGGTTGCTGAACAGCACCGCGGCCGGCCCTTGTTCGACGATGTTGCCGGCATCGAGGAACACCACTTCCCGCGCGATCTTCGAGGCGAGCCGCAGATCATGAGTCGCCATCACCATTGTCGTGCCCTCGCTGGCGAGCTTGCCGAGCACGTCGACCACCTCCTGCGCCAGTTCCGGATCGAGCGCAGAGGTCGGCTCGTCGCAGAGCAGGACTTTCGGCGAAGGCGCCAGAGCCCGGGCAATCGCCACGCGCTGCTGCTGGCCACCTGACAGCGTCGCCGGCCAGGCATCGGCCTTCTGCGCCATGCCGACCTTTTCGAGCAGGGCGAGCGCCCGTTCGCGCGCCCTCTCCTTGGGCCATTTCAGCACCGTCACCAGCCCCTCCATGATGTTCTCGATCGCAGTGCGATGCGGAAACAACTGGAAATTCTGGAACACCATGCCGGTCTGCAGCCGCAGTCGCTGGATATCCCTGGTCGAGACCCTGCCGCCGGGGTGGAATTCGAGTGCATCGTCGCCGATCCGCACCGTGCCTGAAGTCGGCAGCTCGAGCAGGTTGATGCAGCGCAAAAGCGTGCTCTTCCCTCCGCCCGACGGCCCGACAAGCGCCGTGACGCTGCCTTCCTCGATGGTGACGGTCACGCCCTTCAGCACCAAATTGTCGCCGAAACGCTTTTCGATGTTGGTGAGGCCGATCATGCGCGCGCCTCCAGGAAGCCGCCATAACGGTTGAGCCGCGTTTCCAGCCGCGCCTGCAAGGCCGACAGCACGGAGCTCATGACCAGATAGAGAGCCGCTGCCTCGACATAGAGGATCAGCGGCTCATAGGTGGTGGCGACGATGCGCTGGGCCGCCTGGAACATCTCCGGCACGGTGATGGCGGCGGCGAGCGAAGTGTCCTTGACCAGCGAGATGAAGGTGTTGGACAGCGGCGGCACGGCGACGCGCCCCGCCTGAGGAAGAATGGTGCGCCGCATTGCCTGGGCCCAGGTCATGCCGATCGAATAGGCCGCTTCCCACTGGCCCTTGGGCACCGAACCGATGACTGCGCGGATGATTTCCGACGAATATGCGCCGATGTTCAAGGTAAAGCCGATCAGTGCTGCCGGAAAGGCGTCGAGCAGGATTCCGACCGATGGCAGGCCGTAGAAGATCAGGAACAGTTGCACGAGAAGCGGCGTACCGCGGAATATCCAGACGTAGAAGCGGACCACGGCGACCAGCGGTTTGGGACCGAAAAGCCGGACAAGCGCCACAACCAGGCCTAGGACAAGACCGAATGCAAACGACAGCAGCGTCAACGGCACGGTGAAGATCAGTGCGGCCCACAGCAGCGTAGGCAGGGATTCCAGCATCAGTTGCAGCCAGTGCGGCACGAAGGCTCCTCCTTGCCAGATTGCCGTCGCTCACATCACGCGAAAGCGGCGGGCCGTCAAAAGACAGCTCGCCGCGATATGAACGACGCGGGCCGGCGTTCGGCCCACACGAGAAAGCCGTTTTACTTCGAAACGTCCTGGCCGAAATAGGTGTCGGCGATTTTCTTATAGGTGCCGTCGGCCTTGATGTCGGCCAGCGCCTTATTGATGGCGGCCACCAGTTCCGGATCGCCCTTGCGCACGATGACGCCGGAATAGTCGGCGTTTTCCTCCTGCGCGGCAATCTTCACATTGGCGTCGGGCTTGTGCTTCTTGAAGTCGAGGAAGGACAGGCTGTCGTTGATGGTGGCGTCGGCGCGGCCGGTAAGAAGAAGCTGGATCGACTGGTCGAAGCCGTCGGTGCCGACGAGTTCGGCGCCGTTGGTTTCAGCCAGCTTGCCGAAGTTCGAAGTCAGCGACTGCGCCGCCTTCTTGCCCTTGAGATCGGCGAAGCTCTTGATATCGGTGTTGTCGCCACGCACGATCAGCACCGCCTTAGAGGCGATGTAGGGATCCGAAAAGTCATATTTGGCCTTGCGCGCCTCGGTGATGCCGACCTCGTTGATGACGGCATCGTAGCGGTTGGCGTCGAGACCGGCGATCAGCCCGTCCCATTTGCCTTCGAGGAACTGGGCTTTGACGCCGAGGCGCTCGGCGATGGCCCGCGCGATCTCGACGTCGAAGCCGACGAGCGCGCCGGAAGCATCATGATAGGTGAAGGGCGCATAGGTTCCTTCCGTGCCGACCTTGAAGACGCCGGACTGCTTGATCTGGTCGAGATTGGCGCCGGCATGACCGGCGGCGATGGCCAGAACCTGCAGCGTTCCGGCGATGATGAGCGATTTGAGCCATTTCATTTTTCTGTGATCCCGTCCTTGGCCGGTGTCCGGCGTCATTGCGAGTGCCGGAAAATGACAGATGCGCGATGCCGGAATAAGAAACTAAATTTCAAAAATCTCGCGCCCTTGAAATCCAATTCTCAACCAGCAGTTCCCGGGGCCATCCGGCTGAGTCAAGGCCGGTGGCGAATCGCCTGGAACAGCGCAATCGACATGACAGTCCGGGGGAACATTCCCCCGCATGGCACGTTCTTCGCTGTTGTAGGGCGCGGCGCCGCCATTTCAACCATCGGCGCCAACTCACGATTCGATCGCACCGCAACGCCTGAAGCAGGAGCGCGGCATGATGGAAGACAGTGCAGGACGGACCATGGTTCGCGCGGCGATGAAAGCCCCTTATCTGGAACGTGACGAAGAGCATCTCCTGGCGCTGCGCTGGAAGGAAAACAATGACCAGCACGCGCTGCACCGCATCACCGTCGCACATATGCGGCTGGTCATTTCCATGGCGTCGCGGTTTCGCCACTACGGCCTTCCGCTGGGCGACCTGATCCAGGAAGGCCATGTCGGGCTGCTGGAGGCCGCGGCCCGTTTCGAGCCCGAGCGCGAGGTGCGGTTCTCGACCTATGCGACATGGTGGATCCGCGCATCGATGCAGGACTATATCCTGCGCAACTGGTCGATCGTGCGCGGCGGCACCAGCTCCGCGCAAAAGGCGCTGTTCTTCAACCTGCGCCGTCTGCGCGCCCGCCTGGCAAACGGCGCCGAGCAGACGTCGAATGCCACGCTCTACCGCGAAGTGTCGGCGGCTCTCGGGGTATCGGAGGCGGATGTGGCGATGATGGATTCCCGCCTTTCGGCGCCGGACAGCTCGCTCAACACGCCGCTTGCCGACGATGCGGGCGCAACCGAGCGGATGGAGTTCCTGGTTTCGGATGACCCGCTGCCCGATGAGGTCGTCGGCGACACGATCGACGTCGAACGCCGCTCGGTGTGGCTGAAGACGGCGCTCGGCGCTCTCAATGCGCGCGAGCTCAGGATTATCGAGGAACGCCGGCTGAGCGACGAGGGCGCGACGCTCGAAGCGCTTGGCGAGACGCTCGGCATCTCCAAGGAACGTGTCCGGCAGATCGAGGCGCGCGCCATGGAAAAGCTCAAGGCGGCGCTGGTAAAGCAGAATCCGGAATTTCTCGCAGCCTGAATCGCGTCGGCTGCTATTTGTCGGTGACGATCTTAACCTTGTCGCCGGCCGAAACCGCCGCACCCGGCGACAGCGCGTTGAGCACCCTGAACAAATCCAGCTTGCGGTCCACGCCGACCATCTGTGCGGCCAGGGAGCCCATTGTCTGGCCGGGCTGCACCGTGACGATGCGGATACGCAGTGGCTTCAGTGCTGCCTTCTCGGCAGCACTCAGGATGCGGAATGAGCCGCTGACCGAGCGCGCCACCGTGCTCAGCGAGGTGCTGGCCGACGGTGCAGCAGTCAGCAAGCGGTAGACCTGGCCGCCGGCGCGGATCACCGCAATATCGAATTGCCAGCCATCGGCGCCGGCATGCGCGGTCGCCGCTTCGTTGCCGTTGATCGTTTCCTGACGCACGCTGCTGTCGTCGAGGCCGGCAACCCAGCCGCTGCGGATGTAGTCGGTCAGCGAGCGGTCCTTGTCGATCGAAACGCCGTCGAAGCGGATTGCCATGTCGCCCGGGCCTGTGGCCGTCACCGCCGCCGCCGAATTGTCGATGATGAAGCCGTTGGGCACTGAGAACGACACGCCGAGGCCAGGATGCAGGAAGGTTTCGCCGCGCACATAGCCTTCCTCCGGCGTGTCGCCGTAGAGCAGCCCGTCTATGCCGGCAAGGAATGAATCGCGGTCGCGCGACCCGACACCGGGCGCGCCGAACTGGCGGGCGTGGCGCTGCGCGAGATCGATACGCTGCGGCGTGTTGGGGTGCGTCGCCAGGAAGTCGAGGCTGGCGTCGGTGGCGCCGCTGATCGAGCGGAAATCGGTATAGGCCGACATCGACTGCAGGAAGCGGCCGGCGGCGTAGGGGTCGAAACCGGCTTCGCCGATCGACTTGATGCCGATGGCATCGGCCTCCAGCTCCTGATTGCGCGAGAACTGGGCCAGCCTCAGCTTGCCGCGGATCAGCGCCGCCTTGGCCGTCGGGTTGTCGCCGAGCACGTCCGAAACGACCTTGGTCGCCAACCCCTCTTCGGCTTCCAGCTGCTGGCGCTGCAGACCATGATTGGCCGTAACGTGGCCCATCTCATGCGCAATGACGGCGGCAAGCTCGGCTGAATCGTTGGCCAACGCCAGCAGGCCGCGGGTGATGTAGAGATAGCCGCCCGGCAGCGCGAAGGCATTGACGTTGGGCGAGTTGAGGATGGTGATGCGGTAGGTCTGGGTCGGGTTGGCCGACACCACGGTCAGTCTGCCGACGACCTTGGCCACCATGCGCTCGAGCTTGGGGTCGGAATACTCGCCGCCATAGGTGGCGAGGATGCGCGGGTGCTGCGCCTTCGCCAGTTCGGCGAGCCTGCTGTTAGCGGCGACATTGTCGACCGTAATCGGCTTGTCGGAGGGCTGGAAGCCCGATTCCTGCACGTCGGGAGGCGTGAACATCTGGCAGCTTGCCAGCGCCACGGCAAGACCGGCCAGCGCAAGAAAGCGCGCCAGCGGTTTCAGCCTCCGATTGTCGATGCCGGTCGGCAGGTCGGCTTCCTTTCAAGTCCTGGGACGTGACCGCGAAAATCGGGCGCGATTTCCGGAAAGCATCACGCGCAAAATCAAGTTCTACGGCGTCCTTCGTGCGTCCGACAGATACGAGGCAGCAAGGGCAAATCACGGTCTAAGCCGGACCAGTTCCTGGCGGACCTAGCCACACTACCTCGACCATGGCAAGCAAGCGCCGCTTCGCCTTCCGCCGGTTTGACCATAAATTATGTCCGCTTCCGGGCAACATCTCGTGATCCAGTCGCAAACGGACCCGAGCCGATATAGCGTCGGAATGCCTCCGGTCCAGCCCCAACGAAAAAATCGGCGGCGGTGCCGGTCGCGGCAACCGTGCCACCGTCCAGGAAAACCATGTTTTGGCCGATACGGCGCGCATCGTCCGGCTGGTGCGTGACGAATAGCACCGTCATGCGCTGCTCCGAATGGACGTCGGCCACCAGGTCGAGCATGTCGTCGCGCAGTGCCGGTCCGAGCGAAGCGAACGGCTCGTCAAGCAACAGCACCGGCCGGTCGCGCACTAAAACCCGGGCGAGCGCGACGCGCTGCCGCTCGCCGCCGGAGAGTTCGCGCGGCAGTCGGCTTTCCTTGCAGGCAAGGCCGACGCGCTTCAGCGCTGCGGCGATTGCGGCGCGGTCAGCCTCGCTCAGCCTGAGCGAAGGCGAGCGGCCGAGCCCGACATTCTGCTCGAGGGACAGATGGGCAAACAGGTTGTTTTCCTGGAACACCATCGATACCGGCCGCGCTGATGGCGGCGCAGTGCTGACGTCGGCGCCGCCGATGAGCACGCGGCCTGACCGTGGCGCTTCGAAACCGGCCACCAGATTGAGCAGTGTCGACTTTCCCGAACCGCTCGGCCCCATGATGGCGGTGATTTCCGACGCCGGGAAATCGACATCGAATATAAGCGGCGTTTCACCATAGCTGAACGAGACATTATCGAGCCGCACGGCCGCGCCTTTTTCCACCGAAATGGACCGTTCCGGGCTGATCGGCATCATGATTTCTCCCTCCTTCCCATCCAGTCCGCGGTCAGCACCAGCGCCAGGCAGACAAGGCCGAGCAGCAGCGCCAGCCCGGCCGCATCCTCGGTGCGGTAACTGCCCATGCGGGCCAGCAGCAGGTAGGGCAAGGTTTGCACGGAATCGCTGCCGAACAGCGCAATGACGCCAAGATCGCCGAGCGACAGCGCCATGGCGAAAGCGAAGCCGGTGGCGAGCGGCCGCCGCAGCGACGGCCAGTCGACCAGCCGCAACCGGTTCCAGGCCGAGATGCCAAGCTGTGCGCAAAGCCGTTCGTGGCGTTCGCTCGCCGCGTCATAGGCAGGGCGGATGGCGCGGATGGCGAACGGCATCGCCATCACCGCATTGACCGCAACGACCATGACAGGGGCGATCGCAAAGACATCGCTGACGGTGCGCAGGAGCAGGAACCAGCCGGCGCCGATGACGATGGGCGGCACCACCAGGACGAACCCCGCACCGGTGTCGGCCAGATGTTCGAGCACCGTCCGCCGGCCTGTCCGCCGGGTGAGCGCCAGCGCCCGGCGCGCCATGACCAGCGACAGCGACAGCGCCAGGGAGAGCAGCGCCGATAAGACGGACAGCACGGCACTGGTCGCCGTCGCTTGCCGCACCGCGCTCTCGCCGGCAAGGCGGCCGAGATCGGCGCCAAGCCCGGCCGCCAGCGTGGCCGCCATCGGCCCGGCGACAAATAGCAGTGCCAGCCCGATCACCAGCGCGTTCAGCACGGTCTCGGCCGCACCGGCTAAAAAATACCGGCGCGGCGCCACCGGCAGATTGGCGTCGCCGGTCATATTGGCGCCAAGCCGCGTCAAGGCCAGCACGACCACGAAGGTCAGGGCAATCTGCAGCAGGGTCAGCGTCACAGCCCGCGCCGGGTCGAAGTCGAAACGCAGCGCCTGGTAGATGGCAACCTCCAGCGTCGTCGCGCTGGGTCCGCCGCCGAGCGTAAGCACGATGGTGAAGGAGGTGATGCACAGCATGAAAACGAGCCCGGCAACGCCCGGCAAGGCCGCACGCAGCGGCGGCCATTCGATCAGCCGGAAGGCCGGCGCAGCACCCATGCCAAGCTGGCTCGCCAGCCGCCATTGGTCGGCCGGCACGATCTGCAACGCCTCCAGGAACAGCCGCGTCGCCAGCGGCAGGTTGAAGAAGACATGGGCGACGAGTATGCCCGACAGGCCATAGATGCCGGGCCAGCTCTGGCCGCCTAGCGCGCCCAGCGTGCCGGCAAAATAGCCGGCGCGGCCATAGAGTGCCAAGACACCGAGTGCGGCAACAATGGCCGGCAGCGCCAGTGGCACGGCGAAAAGCTGCAGGATAAAGCCTCGCCCGAAAAACTGTGGATGCCGCGACAGGGCACGCGCGACGAACAGCGCTGGCGCGACGGAGAGCAGGGTCGACAACAGAGCCTGCCAGAGCGTGAAACGGACGATACGCAAGAGATACGAATCGAAGGCGGAGACAACACCGGACGGGTCGCGCGTGGCTTCGACGACGAGCCCGGTGAATGCACCGCCGATCAGCAACGCGATGGCGGCGAGCGCGACGATGCCGGCGTTGACGCGGGAGTCAGATGATGGTGCGCGTTGCACGCTAGACCACCAGATTCGAGATTCTTAGTGAGGATTGCGTTCCTTCGCGCCCCCCTCTGTCCTGCCGGACATCTCCCCCACAAGGGGTGAGATTGGCAGTTTCAGCGCTCCGCTCATTCCAGCAACATCGGCGACTGGCGAAAGCCGCCGTGCCGTCCGATCTCCCCCCTTGTGGGGGAGATGTCCGGCAGGACAGAGGGGGGCGCCGTAGAGCGATCATCTTCGATCAATCGGCCAAAGCTACTTGCTCATCGCCGCAAGCCACTCATCGACCCAGGCCTTGCGGTGGGCCGCGACTTCCTCCGGGCTGAACAGCAAGGTTTTGGTCGGTTTGACAAGCTTGTCGAACGCCGGATTGAGCGGCTTGTCGGTCTTGCCGGCCGGGAACATCCAGTTGGTTTCGGGAATGACATCCTGGAATTTCGGTCCGGTCATGAAGGCGATGAACTTTTCCGCCAGCGGGTTCTTCGCGCCCTTGGTGGTGATCCCCGCAACTTCGATCTGCAGGTATTCGCCTTCCTCGAAGGACGCCGCCTGGTAGCGCTCGGTGTTTTCGGCGACCATGTGGTAGGCCGGCGACGTGGTATACGACAGCACCATCGGCGCCTCGCCCTTGGTGAACAGGCCGTAGGCCTCGCTCCAGCCTGGCGTCACCGTCAGCACCTTTGCCTTGAGCTTGGCCCAGGCTTCGGGCGCCTTGTCGCCATAGACCGACTTGACCCACAACAGCAGGCCAAGGCCCGGCGTCGAGGTGCGCGGGTCCTGGATGACGATCTTCTCTCCGGCATCGCCCTCGACCAATTCCCTGAGGCTCTTCGGCGGGTTCTTCAGTTTTTCGGTATCGTAGACGACGGCGAAATAGCCATAGTCGAACGGCACGAAAGTATCGTCGCGCCAGCCGCCCGGCACGCTGACATCCGATATGGCGCCATGCGGCGAAAACAGGCCGGTTGCCTTGGCGTCGGCGGTTAAATTGGTATCGAGGCCAAGCACGATATCGGCCTTGGTGGCGGCCCCTTCCAGCTTCACACGGTTGAGCAGCGCCACGCCGTCAGCGACCGAGACGAATTCGACGACGCAGCTGCACTCGGCCTCGAAGGCCTTCTTCACCGCCGGTCCCGGACCCCAATCGGCGGTGAAGCTTTCATAGGTATAGACGGTCAGTCTATCCTGTGCCGATGCCTGCCCTGGCAGGGCGAGCGCGGATGCCGCAAGCAGGACAATCGGGACAAGAGAGTGGAAAAAACTGCGCATCGGCGCCTCCTTCGTTCGCATTGAAAGGAATTGAGGCGCCGGGCTGTCCGAAGCGTCTAATCCCTCCGCCGGTACAAACCGGATCAGGTTCAGCGGGTTGGCAGTCTTGCCTCTCAGCCGGTCCGCGAAGATCGCGTCCGGCACCCCGTTAGAGCGTTTCGACACATAGGCCCGGCCGAAGTGCCGCGCAAGCGGAAGTTTGCCGGGCATCCAAAGCCCAGCCTTCCGTTTCGTCTGCCGTTTCATCTTCCGTTTCATTCTTCCGTTTCTGGGGCAGGGCTGGTAAGGGCCACGAGATATGAGCAAATTCACCATCCTGCTTGGCGGCGATCTCATCCGCACGCCGCTGCTCGACCGCCAGGTCGAAGGCTCGCGCGTCATCGCTGCCGATGCCGGCATCGGCCATGCCCGTATGCTGGGCCTGAGGCCGGAACTCTGGGTCGGCGATTTCGATTCCGTGCCTGCCGAGTTGCCGGAGGATCTGGCCGCCGTGCCACGGCAGGTGTTTCCCGCCGAAAAGGACAAGACCGACGGTGAACTCGCTATCGCCGCCGCACTCGAACGCGGTGCGACCAGCCTTGTGCTCGCAGGCGCTTTCGGCGGCAAACGCACCGACCACATCTTCCTGCATCTGGCGCTGAGCGTCCGGCTGGCGGAAGGCGGGACGGACGTGCTTTTGACCAGCGGCGCACAGGAAGGCATTCCCTTGCTGCCCGGAAAGACTGGCTTCGACTATGCCGACGGCACGCTGTTTTCGGTGCTCGGCTTCTCCGATCTCGCCGGCCTGAGCGTCACCGGTGCCAAATGGCCGCTCGACCATGTCGAGGTTGCGTTCGGCTCGTCGCTGACCATTTCCAACGAGGTCAGGGGCCGGTTGGAAATCGCGCTGGCCAGCGGCCGCGCGCTGCTGCTCGCGCATCCTTTTCCCTTACCTGAAAGCTGACATGGCACCGCCGCTTCTCAATCTCGATGGGATAAAGCTGACCTTTGGCGGCACGCCGCTGCTCGACGGTGCCGCCCTGACGGCCTCAGCTGGCGACAAGATCGCCTTGGTCGGCCGAAACGGTTCGGGCAAGTCGACGCTCCTCAAGATCGCCGCCGGGCTGATCGAGCCGCAGGACGGCGAAGTCTTCCGCCAGCCTTCGGCAACCGTGCGCTACTTGCCGCAAATGCCCGACATGGAAGGTTTTGCGACCGTCCGCGCCTATGTCGAGGCGGGGCTCGGGCCCGCCGACGATCCCTATCGCGCCACCTATCTGATGGAGCATCTCGGCCTGACCGGCGAAGAACGGCCGAACGACCTCTCCGGCGGCGAGGCGAGGCGTGCGGCACTCGCCCGCGTCATGGCGCCGGAGCCCGACATTCTCCTCCTCGATGAGCCGACAAACCATCTTGACCTGTCGGTCATCGAATGGCTGGAGGAGGAGCTTGCCCGCACCTCCTCGGCACTGGTCGT
The DNA here is from genome assembly GCF_040319475.1 of Mesorhizobium sp. M0904. Lineage (NCBI taxonomy): Bacteria > Pseudomonadati > Pseudomonadota > Alphaproteobacteria > Hyphomicrobiales > Phyllobacteriaceae > Mesorhizobium > Mesorhizobium sp. M0904. The sequence continues at coordinate 58,422 of NZ_JAMYOC010000007.1, forward strand.
CATCTCGCATGACCGCCGTTTTCTCGAGCGCGTGTCACGCGCCACAATCTGGCTCGACCGCGGGCAGACCCGCCGTCTCGACAAGGGCTTTGGCTATTTCGAGCAATGGCGCGACACGGTGCTGGAGGAGGAAGAGCGCGAGCAGCACAAGCTCGGTCGCCAGATCGTCCGCGAGGAGCACTGGCTGCGCTATGGCGTGACAGCGCGGCGCAAGCGCAACATGCGCCGGCTCGGTGAGTTGCAGACCATGCGCCAGCGCTTTCGCGGTCATCGCGGCGCCGAGGGTGCGGCGACGATGACAGCCAGCGACGCCGCCGAATCCGGCAAGCTGGTGATAGAGGCCAGGAACATCGAGAAGAGCTTTGGCGATCTGATCGTGGTCAAGGGATTTTCGACCCGCATCCAGCGCGGCGATCGCGTTGGCTTGGTCGGGCCGAACGGCGCTGGCAAGACGACGCTGTTGAAGATGCTGACCGGCGAATTGAAGCCGGACGCAGGCACGGTGCGGCTCGGCACCAATCTGGAGATCGCCACGCTCGACCAGAAGCGCGAGGCCGTCGATCCACAGGAGACACTGGCGCAGTATCTCACCGACGGTCGCGGCGAGAACCTGGTCATCAATGGCGAACAGCGCCACGTCGTCTCTTACATGAAAGACTTCCTGTTCAAGCCGGAACAGGCGCGCACGCCGGTGCGCGAGCTTTCGGGCGGCGAGCGGGCACGGCTGATTCTCGCCCGCGTTTTGGCGCGGCCGGCAAACCTGCTTGTGCTCGACGAGCCGACCAACGACCTCGATGTGGAGACGCTGGAGTTGCTGCAGGAACTGGTCGCCGGCTTTGCCGGCACGGTGATCCTGGTCAGCCACGATCGCGATTTCCTCGACCGCACCGTGACCAGCATCATCGCGCCGGATGGTGATGGCCGCTGGATCGAATATGCCGGCGGCTATTCCGACATGCTGGCGCAGCGCGGCGGCACCAGGCTGGACGACCGCAAGGCGCGGCCGAAGGCAGAGACCAGCGAGGCGACGGCCGCAAGCAGGAGCGACGCGGTCGCTCCCAAGGGCCCGGCAAAGAAACTGTCGTTCAAGCAGAAATTCGCGCTGGAAACCTTGCCCAAGAAGATCGAGGCGGTGTCGGCCTCGATCTCGCGGCTGGAGAACAACATCGCCGATCCGGCCTATTACGAGCGCGACCCGGCCTCGTTCCAGAAGACGATTGCCGCGCTCGACAAGGAGCGCGTCACACTGGCAGCGCTCGAGGAGGAATGGCTGGAACTCGAGATGCTGCGCGAGGAGATGGAGGGGTAATTCGCGAGTTCAAGCACCTTGTCATTGCGGCTAGACAGGAGTGCGCATATGTTATGCGCATGCTGCGGAGGTGATCATGCGCAAGATAGCTGTGAATGCGGTTCGTCAGCCGGCAAATCTGTCTATCGACTCAAAGCTCATGAAGGAAGCCAAGGGGCTCGATGTTAATGTCTCGCGCGCCGCTGAAGCCGGCATCGCAGAGGCAGTGGCCGCCGAAAAGACGCGGCTGTGGAAGCTTGAGAACCGCGCGACGATAGATGCGTGGAACGAATATGTCGAAAAACACGGTATTCCGCTGGCAGAACATCGGCAATTCTGATGGCGCGCTACGACGTCTTCGCGAGTAGCATCGAAGGCGGCTATCTCCTCGACGTCCAGGCCGATCTGCTCGACCATTTCAAGACCCGGGTGGTCGTCCCGCTGCTGCCGGTTGCGATGGCACCATCACCAATGCGAAGGCTCCATCCCATTTTCGAGATCAATGGTCGGAAATTGGTCATGGCCACCCATTTGATCGCCACGGTTGCGGCGACGGAACTGGGCGAGAGCCGACTGAATCTGACCAGGCATCACGAAGACATCGTGAGCGCGCTCGACATGCTGTTCCAAGGCTTCTGAGCCAAGGAGGCGTTGGGCTGGTGAGCCGGCCTCACCCCGCCGTCTTTGTCTGCCAGGCCTTCAGCGCCTCGTCGAATACCTTCTCGCCGGGAATTCCCTTTTCCATGGTGAGCAGCGCCCGCCGCCCGGTCTTGTAGACGACCGGCACGTCAATCCAGTCCTGACCTCTGAGCAAGGTCAGATTGGCGTCTTCATCCGCCTTGGTGTCGTTGAGCGCAACCAGGAAGAAGCCATCGGCGATCTTGGCCGGGATGCCGATCAGTGGGCTGCCGGCATCCTGCTCGGAGCCCTTCATGGCGACACGCAAGATGTTGTCGACACCGCCGCCCTCGAAGCCATTAGGCGTCAGGAAGATCATCTCGATGATGTGGCTGGCCGGCAGCGTCTGGTCGGTGTTGCGACGGATCGTCATGCGCAACTGGATATCCTTGCCTGGAATGGTCGCCTCGGCACGGATCGCCGGCTCGGGCGGCAGGTCGCCGCCGGGCGATTCCTGCACCAGCGACCAGACGATGTTGCCGGGCTCGGCCGAGCCTTGAGCGGTGCTGGTGCGCTCCTCGTAGAAGATCGCCTTCTGGCCGACGGCCAACGCGGCTTGCGGCGGAACTACCGTCGGTGCCGCTGCCGTCGCGGGCGGTGGGGCGGCCGTTGCAGGGGCTGGCGGAGTAGCTGCAGCATCGGGCGGCGTTGCGGGCGTTGGCGCAGCGGACCCATCGACTGGTGGAGCATTGGCCGTGGCTTGCGTGTCGGCGGGTGCGGCCGGTGCCGGCGCGGCGGGTGCCGGGGTGGTCGGCGCTTGAGCGGCCGACGGCGGCGTGGTCAGTGCGGCGACGGATTCGCCTTCGCCGATGCCCGCCTGCCCGGCCGCGGGGCCGGGATCGACTTCGTGGCCCTCGGGCGTAAGGCGCTGCGTAAACTTCGCGCCCTCGCCGGCCTCCGTCGGAGGCGCGGCGGCCGGTACGGCCGCATCGGCCACCGGCTTGGCCGGGGCTGGTTTTACCAGCGGTTCGGTGGCGACGGCTTTGGTCTCGTCGAGGCCGAGCATGCTGCCGAACGCATCCTTGTTCAGCCAGATGCCATAACCGCCACCGGCAATGACCAGCAGGGCAATGGCGGCGGCGATCACGCCGCCATAGCTGCGCCTGCGCTCGGCAGGATGGAGTCGCTGGAACCTGTCCTCCGCGGGGCCGCCGTCGTTGGAAAAGTCGTCGCCCCGAAAAACGCTGTCTTGGTCATCGGCCGTCGGAAGATCCATATCGGACGGCGGCGGACCAGCGCGCTCTTGAGGAAGAGCGACGGGCTGCGGCTTTTGCCAGTTCGGCACCGCCTTGGCGGGCGTGGACTGCCATGCCGGCCCAGTCTGGGCCGGCCCGGTCTTTGCTGGCCCGGTCGTTGCTGGCTCCGTCTTTGCTGGCTCGGTCTTTGCCGGCTGCCGGACATGGCTGGGCTGGTTCTTGTTGCGGTCGATGGAGGAGAAGATGTCCTCCAGTTCCGCCAGCGGATCGGATGCCGGTGCCGGTTTAGCATATTCTCGCTCAACGCTTGCGATGGCGTCTTCGAGTGCGCGCTTCTGCCTGGCGACATCCGACGGCGCAAACGGCGGATCGCGTTCGGCAATTTTCTTCGCGATCGTCGAACGCGCCATGTCATAAACTTTGGCGCGCACTTCCGCCGACGGCTTATCAAGCTTGTCTAGCGTCTTTTTCAGGGCACCAACAAAATCTACCATGCTTCAGTCGACCTGCATTTGTTTCTGGGCCGGCCCCCGCAAATCAGCCGCAATGCCCGGAAAGGCTGAGAAACTAGTCTTGAAACGGATCGGTCACAAGTATCGTGTCGTCCCGTTCAGGGCTGGTGGAAAGGAGTGCGACCGGCGCGCCGATCAGCTCTTCGATGTGGCGGACGTACTTCACCGCCTGCGCCGGCAGATCGTTCCAGCTGCGCGCGCCGGCGGTGGTACCTTTCCACCCCTCCAACGTTTCGTAGACCGGTTCGACGCGGGCCTGCGCACCCTGGCTGGCCGGCAGGTAATCGATCGCCTCGCCGTCGAGTCGGTAGCCGGTACAGACCTTGATCTCGTCCAGCCCATCGAGCACATCGAGCTTGGTCAGCGCAATGCCCTTGATGCCGTTGACGGCGACAGCCTGGCGGACCAGCACGGCATCGAACCAGCCGCAGCGCCGCTTGCGGCCGGTGACGACGCCGAATTCATGGCCACGCGTGCCCAGGAACTCGCCGATCTCGTTCTTCTGCTCGGTCGGAAACGGGCCTTCGCCGACGCGCGTGGTATAGGCTTTGGTGATGCCGAGCACATAGCCGATGGCGCCCGGGCCGACACCGGAGCCCGCGGCGGCCTGACCGGCAACCGTATTGGACGAGGTGACGAACGGATAGGTACCATGATCGATGTCGAGCAACGTGCCTTGCGCGCCCTCGAACAGGATGCGCTCGCCGGCGCGGCGCTTGTCGTCGAGGATTTTCCAGACGCGGTCCATATAGGGCAGGATCTCGTCAGCGACGGAAATCAGCTCACTCATGATCGCCTCATGCGTGACTTCGGCATGGCCAAGCCCGCGCCGCAGCGCATTGTGGTGCGTCAGCAGCCTGTAGACCTTCAAGGGTAGCGTTTCCAAATCCGCCAAATCCATCACCCTGACCGCGCGCCGGCCCACCTTGTCTTCGTAGGCGGGACCGATACCGCGGCGGGTCGTGCCGATCTTCGTTCCGGAATTGGACGCGGCGTCCTCGCGGAATCCGTCCAGCTCCCGGTGCAAGGACAGGATAAGCGCGGTGTTTTCGGCTATTTTCAGGCGGTCCGGCGTCACCTCGACGCCCTGCGCCTTCAATTTCGCAACCTCCGCGACGAAAGCGTGCGGATCGAAGACGACGCCATTGCCGATGATGGACAGCTTGCCTTGCCGCACCACGCCGGACGGCAGCAGCGACAGCTTGTAGACCTTGCCGTCGACGACCAGCGTGTGGCCGGCATTGTGGCCGCCTTGGAAGCGCACGACAACGTCGGCGCGCTCCGACAGCCAGTCTACGATCTTGCCTTTGCCCTCATCGCCCCATTGCGAGCCGACGACCACCACATTGGCCATATTTCTTTTCCCTTGAGACGCCGCACGAGCAGCTTGAAAACAGTTCGAAACGACAGGCCTCTATCGCATCGGCCCCCAAAATCGGAATCGATTTTCGGAAAAGCACGACGCGAGGATTAGAGCCTTCCGACGCGTACTTGTAGCGTCCAATTGCACGCACGTCGCTCTATAGCGTCAAGACCCGGCGAGCGCGACCACTCTTTGCCGCCCAAAACGCCCCGAGGCACAACAATTTTCGCCTTTGACATCATTTACTTGGGTTGGCGGTCGCAATAGGCCCACACCGACGTCGAATTCCCTCTGCCTGGCCGGAATGTCACGATGCATCGAGCCGCCTACCTTTTCCTGCTGTTCACCACCTTGCTGTGGGGCGGCAACTCCGTGGCCGGCAAGCTGGCGGTCGACCACATTTCGCCGATGACGCTGGTCTTCCTGCGCTGGACTCTGGCCGTTCTGATCCTGCTGCCGATCGGCTGGCGAACGCTGCATCAGGACTGGCCAGTGGTGCGTCGGCACTGGTTGCTGCTTGGCGGGCTCGGCGCTTGCGGCTTCGCCTTTTTCAATGCGATCTTCTACACGGCGCTCAACTACACGACGGCAATCAACGTCTCGATCGAGCAGGCGGCGATACCGATCGTGATCATCATCGCCAATTTCGTGCTGTTTCGCCTGCGGGTGAACCGGGTGCAGATCGCTGGCGTCGTGCTGACCATCATCGGCGTCGCGGTGACGGCGAGCCATGGCGACCTGCGCCAGCTTCTCAAGCTGGATCTCAACTTCGGCGACGCGATCATGCTGGTCGCCGTGCTTTGCTACTCCTTCTATTCGGTGGGGTTGCGGCTGAAGCCGGTCATCCGCTGGCAGAGCCTGATGCTGGCGCTGTCGGTTGCCGCACTCATCACATCGCTGCCTTTCTTCCTGTGGGAGATTGCCGCCGGCAAGGTCATCGTCCCCGACGCCCGCGGCTGGGCTGTCGCGTTCTATACTGCCATCGGTGCTTCGGTCATCTCGCAGATCTTCTATATCAGAGGCAACGAGCTGATCGGCGCCAACCGGGCCGGCCTGTTCATCAATCTGGTGCCGATCTTCGGTACGCTGCTATCGGTGCTGATTGTCGGTGAGACATTCCAGCTCTATCAGGCGCTGGCTCTCGCGCTGGTGCTCGGTGGCATCAGCCTCGCCGAATACAGCGGACGGAAGATGGCGGCATCCGCTGCTGAATGAAGTCGCTTGCCGCGACGTTCCGCCGCCCCGCGTGCTGCTGCACACGGGGCGGCCGAATTTCAGGCTATCCCCACATCGAAATGCAGCCGCTTGGCGGAGTCGATCGATTTGTGCGAGCGCACCTGCGCCAACACGTTTTCCGGGAACGGCGCATCGAGATAGAGCAATGCGATGGCATCGCCGCCCGGCCGGTTGCGGCCGAGCTGGAAGTTGGCGATGTTGACGCCGTTCTCGCCGCACACCGTGCCGAGCAGGCCGATGATGCCGGGCGCGTCGGCATTGGTCGTGTAGAGCATGTGCTGACCGACCTCGGCGTCGAGATTGATGCCCTTGATCTGGATGAAGCGCGGCTTGCCGTCCGAAAAACAGGTGCCGGCGATCGAGCGCGTCCTGTGCTCGGTCTTGACCGTTAGCTTGATATAGCCGTCGAACACGCCCGACTTGTCGCGCTTGACCTCGGCGACGATGATGCCGCGCTCCTTCACCATGATCGGCGCCGACACCATGTTGACGTCGGCGACCTGCGGCCGGATCAGCCCGGCAAGAGTAGCGCTGATCAGCGCCCGCGTATTCATCGTCGCGGTCGAGCCGTCGAACAGGATCTCGACCTCCTTGATCGGATCCTCGGTGACCTGTCCGACAAAGGCGCCGAGCACTTCGGCGAGCTTGACGAAAGGTTTCAGCCGCGGCGCTTCCTCGGCGGTGATCGACGGCATGTTGATGGCATTGGAAACGGCGCCCTTGATCAGATAGTCCGACATCTGCTCGGCGACCTGTAGCGCGACGTTCTCCTGCGCCTCCATCGTCGAGGCACCGAGATGCGGCGTCGCCACCACATTCTCCATGCCGAACAGCGCGTTGTTCTCCGCCGGTTCGACCTCGAACACGTCGATGCCGGCGCCGGCCACCTTGCCGCTCTTCAAGGCCGCGATCAGGTCGGCCTCGACGATCAGCCCGCCACGGGCGCAGTTGATGATACGCACGCCGGTCTTCATCTTTGCGATCGCCGCGGCGTCGATGATGTTGCGCGTCTTGTCGGTAAGCGGGGTGTGCAGCGTGATGAAGTCGGCACGGGCGAACAGCTCGTCGAGCTCGACCTTTTCGACACCGAGTTCCTCGGCGCGGCTGTCCGACAGGAACGGGTCGAAGGCGACGACGTGCATCTTCAGGCCGACGCCGCGCGTAGCGACGATCGAGCCGATATTGCCGCAACCGATGATGCCGAGCGTCTTGCCGGTGATCTCGACGCCCATGAAGCGGTTCTTTTCCCATTTGCCGGCATGGGTTGAGGCGTTGGCCTCCGGTATCTGGCGGGCCAGCGCGAAGATCATGGCGACGGCATGCTCGGCGGTGGTGATCGAATTGCCGAAAGGCGTGTTCATCACGATGATGCCCTTGCGGCTCGCCGCCGGGATGTCGACATTGTCGACGCCGATGCCGGCGCGGCCCACGACCTTCAGCCTGGTCGCGGCGTTGATCAGCTTCTCCGTGACCTTTGTCGCCGAGCGGATGGCCAGCCCATCATACTGGCCGATCACTTCGAGCAGTTTTTCCTTGTCCTTGCCGAGATCCGGCAAATAGTCGACCTCGATGCCGCGATCCCTGAAGATCTGCACGGCGGTGGTGGAAAGTTTGTCTGAGACGAGAACGCGGGGCATTGGCTTGGTCCTTTGCGATTGGCGTCCCTTCCCTTGAGGGGAGGGTCGGCGCGAAGCGCCGAAGTGGGGTCATTGCGGCCGGATGCGGCCAAATCTTTTTTCTTTCTGGATGGCGGATCATTGAGCGGGTGGAGGCGACCTTACCCGGCCTTTCGGGCCACCCTCGCTTCGAGGGAGAGGGAGTCAGGCGGCTGCCTTCAGCGACGCCTTTTGCGCGGCAAAGGCCCAGTCGAGCCAGGGCAGCAGCGCTTCGAGATCGGAGGTCTCGACTGTCGCGCCGCACCAGATGCGCAGGCCGGGCGGTGCATCGCGGTAGGCGCCGATGTCGTAGGCGACGCCTTCCTTGTCGAGCGCCGAGACGATTGCCTTGGCGAACGCAGCCTGTCCATCGGCGTCGAGTGCAGCGACATCCGGATCGGTGAAGGAAAGGCAGACCGATGTGTTCGAGCGCGTCGCCGGGTTGACGGCAAGATGGCCGAGCCAGGAAGATTTTCCGACAAAGCGATCCAGAACAGCGGCATTGGCATCCGCTCTGGTGACCAGCGCGTCGAGGCCGCCGATCGACTGCGCCCAACGCAGCGCGTCGCGATAGTCCTCCACGCACAGCATTGACGGCGTGTTGATGGTCTCGCCCTTGAAGATGCCTTCGATCAGCTTGCCGCCCGAGGTGAGACGGAAGATCTTCGGCAGCGGCCAGGCCGGCTTGTAGCTTTCCAGCCGTTCGACGGCGCGCGGGCTGAGGATCAGCATACCGTGCGCGCCTTCACCGCCCAGGACCTTCTGCCAGGAGAAGGTGACGACGTCGAGTTTCTGAAAATCGAGCTTTTGCGCAAAGGCCGCCGAAGTGGCGTCGCAGATGGTCAGGCCCTTGCGGGTGGCCGGGATGAAATCGCCGTTCGGCACGCGCACGCCCGACGTCGTGCCGTTCCAGGTGAAGACCACGTCGCGGTCGAAATCTATTTTGGTCAGGTCGGGCAGCGCGCCGTAGTCCGCCTCTAACCTGCGCACATCGGCGAGCCTCAGCTGCTTGACCACATCGGTGACCCAGCCGGAGCCGAAGCTCTCCCAGGCGACCATGTCGACGCCGCGTTCGCCGAGCAGCGACCACAGCGCCATTTCGACCGCGCCGGTATCCGAGGCCGGCACGATGCCGATGCGGTAATCCGCCGGAACCTGGAGGATTTCCCGCGTCAGCTCGATCGCTTGTTCAAGCTTGGTCTTGCCGATCTTGGCACGGTGCGAGCGCCCGAGCGCGGCATTTTTGAGCGCCTCGACCGACCAGCCGGGGCGTTTTGCACAGGGACCTGAGGAAAAATTGGGATTTGCCGGACGGAATTCGGGCTTCGTATGCGTCGTCATCGTGGTCTATCCTTCCAGATAGTGGCCCCTCGTTGGGGAGGGGTGGCCCACGGACGGCGATATGCGTTCAGGCTTTCGGCGTCAAGGGGAAAGTTTTTGTCGCTGTCGGGATACCGCCTGCCTTTGGAAAAAAAGTGCCACAACGCAAACGGCGGGCCAAAGACCCGCCATTGTTCACGCCTCAGCTTCGATCGAGCCTACCAGAGGTCGTATCGCAGTCCGACTTTGACCTGGTGATTATTGATCCCTTTGCGGATCGGATAAGAAGTCAGGCTTTCGGCCGTCACATATTCGGCGTCGGGTGCGGAGAAATACTGATACCCCACATCGACTGAGACATTCTTGGACACTTGGTAGGCAAGGCCGGCATTCAGCGTGTAGGCGAAGGAGTATTGGGTCTTGTTGTCACGCAGGACGAAATCGTCGGTGGGGTCGGCGTTGGCGGTGAAGTAGCTCGCCGACAGGCGGCGCTTGCTCTGGAGGATACCGACACCAGCGCCGAGATAAGGCGTGATTCCGACATAGGTGCCAAGGTCGACATAGCCATTGAGTATGCCTGAGAAGGCATAGTTCTTCAGGGTCGCCGATGCCACGGTCGTTCCGTTGTTATAGCCGACCTCGATCTTGTTGCCGGGCAGATAGCCGGCATTGAGATCGGCGCGCAAATAGTCGTTGAAATGGTAGCCGAAGCCAATGCTGGCGAAGATGGGATCTTCCTTTTCGTCGAAGCTCGCGGGCGTGAAGGCGAAATCCTCATCCCTGAAGCTCTTCTGCACCAGATAGGAGACATCGCCGCGCAGATACCATCCCGAGCCAACCTCGACCGGTACATAATCGGGCGCCTGGTCGACATAGACCGGCGGTTCGTAATCGGCACCAAGCGCCGGCGTCAGCGGCAACACGACGACTGCTGCTAGCGCCAGTGCTACAGGCGATTTGGATGTCATGGTCCTCGGCTCCCGAACTTGGCGCATTCGCAATCGCGCGCCGTTTCAGACAGCATTGTTAACCATAGTGGTTAAGTGCGGGTTAAGGATAACAAGGCGTTAGCAATTGATTTGATCCGCTTTCGCTTCTCAAGTTGGGCGGTGTTCCCGAGCGCCGCAGCATCTTAGGCAGCCAAAACGAAACCGCCCGGCATCAGCCGGGCGGTCGACGAATTCCTGGATTTCAGAAACAACTACTTGGTGTAGACGGGCTCGGGTTCTGGAACGTAGGGCTCCGGCGGCGCGCAGTCCGACCTGCCGAACTGGTAGCGCAGGCCGCCACGCACTTCGTGCACGTTGATGCCTTTGTCATAGCCTGGGCCGACATTGGGGAGGGAGGCATAGTCGAACATCTTACCGCCATTGATGTGGCTGAAGCGGTAGCCGACATCGAGTTTGACGCGATCGGTCAGGCAGTAGGATGCGCCCGCCATGGCAGCATAGGCAAAACGCCAGCCCTTGCCACCGCTATGATCAAATGAACCGTCGCTGTCCACGTTGTGCAGTTCATCCCACTTGACCCAGGCACCGCCGATGCCGGCGCCGACATAAGGCGTGATCCCATGCCAGGTGCCGATGTCGACATAGGCGTTGGCCAAGAGCAGCAGCGCCGAATAGGACGAGGTATCGACGGACGTGCAAGGCGTTTGCTGCGGGCCGCAGAAGCCGTTGGTCGAGCCGCGGAATTTGGACTTGCTCATCCAGTCCAAGGTGAGATCGGTGCGGAAATGCTCGTCGATCTGGTAACCAACACCGCCGCCGGCCGAGAAGGCGCCGTCCAGCTTGCCTGTATCGAACTTGCCGGGATTCTGGGGCGCTACACCGTAGGTGATGTAGTCGCCGCCACGAAACTTCGACCAGTGATAGTCGATGTCGCCACGGATATACCAGCCGCCGAATTCGGCCGGCTGCTCGTAGGCAACCGGTGGTGGCGCCTCCTCGACTACGGGCGGCTCGACGAAATCGGCGGCGAATGCCGGCCCGGCGCCGGCAAACAGCGCGGCCAGGAGGGCCATTCTTGCTGTGTTGAACATGCTTATCACTCCTGAGAACCCTCGAACGGCGAACGCGCCCGAAACGTGATTGACCTCAGTTGTGGATAATGAATCGGAAAGGTTAAAAGGCGTTTAACCGTATTGATTAACCACGAATCTCCAAAAGTCGAGCAATCTGGCGGCCGTTGCTGCAGGCGGAATTGGCGACTCAATAAAAAGCCCGCCGGCAAGGCGGGCTTTGAACCGATGTTGGAGGGAGATCAGGCGGCGCTGCGCGTTTCCGAAATGACCTCGACGATGTCGTTGACGACGGACTCGACAAGTTGTGGGTCGTCGCCTTCCGCCATGACGCGGATGAGCGGCTCCGTGCCGGATGGCCGGATGACCAGGCGCCCGGCCTTGCCGAGGCGATTGCGCGCATCTTCGATCGCTGCCTTGACCGGCGCCTCCTCGAGCGGCTTGCCGCCGGAAATATGCACATTCTTCAACAGCTGCGGCACCGGCTCGAACTTCTTCGACAGTTCGCTCACCGGCCGGTTCTGCCGCTTGATGCAGGCGAGCACCTGCAGCGCCGAGACAAGGCCGTCGCCGGTGGTCGAAAAGTCGGACAGCACGATGTGACCCGACTGTTCGCCGCCGACATTGAGCCCATGGGCACGCATGTGCTCGACGACATAGCGGTCGCCGACCTTGGTGCGATGCAACTGCAGGTTCATGTCGCCGAGGAAGCGTTCGAGGCCGAGATTGGACATTACCGTCGAGACGACACCGCCGCCGGCCAGCCGCCCGCTCTGGTGCCAGGACTCGGCAATCAGCGCCATGATCTGGTCGCCATCGACGATCGCGCCGTTCTCGTCGACGATGACGACGCGGTCGGCATCGCCGTCGAGCGCGATGCCGATATCGGCGCGCACCTCGTGCACCTTCTTTTGCAGGCCGGCCGGATGAGTCGAGCCGCATTCCTTGTTAATGTTGAAGCCGTTCGGCTCGACATTGATGGCGACGACCTCGGCGCCGAGTTCCCACAGCGCGTCGGGCGCCACCTTGTAGGCGGCGCCATTGGCGCAATCCACGACGATGCGCAGGCCCGACAGCGACATTGAGCGCGGCAGCGTGCGCTTGGCGAATTCGATATAGCGGTCATGCACGCCGTCCACGCGTTTGGCGCGGCCGAGCCCATCGGAATCGGCGAGCGCCAATTCGATATCCTTGTCGAGCATCCCCTCGATACGCTCCTCGATCTCATCGGACAGCTTGTAGCCATCGGGCCCGAACAGCTTGATGCCGTTGTCGTAATAGGGGTTGTGCGAGGCAGAAATCATCACCCCGATATCGGCGCGCAGCGAGCGCACCAGCATGGCAACAGCGGGCGTCGGGATAGGGCCGAGCAGGAAGACATCCATGCCGGCGGCGCACAGGCCGGATACCATCGCGTTCTCGATCATGTAGCCGGAAAGCCTGGTATCCTTGCCGAGCACGACGCGGTGGCGGTGGCTGCCGCGCTGGAAAGAGAGGCCGGCGGCCATGCCGACCCGCATGGCGACCTCCGCCGTCATTGGAAACTTGTTGGCTCGCCCACGAATGCCGTCCGTACCGAAATAATGTCCTGCCATGTTCGCCAGCTTCCCGATGGTTCTTTCCGAGCATCTCATGCCATAAAATGGCCCAAGCCCCGTCATCACATTGTATGATTATGGACGACCAATCCTTAGAAAATTGTTGTTTTGTGTGTTTTGCGTCACGCTAGTGTGTTGATTTTCAAGTTCCGAGCCCTTGCTGCGGCAGCAGCATCAGAAACGTCAACTCAAACCTCATCTGGATCCTTTGGTCTGTGGCAGTGTGGCCTTGAACCCGAGTCCGCATCGTGCGGCTCCAGACAGCGGTAGGCTCAGGTCCTCCGCACCCGCCGATTTGACTGGCCGTCATGTGACGCAGTGGCCTCGCTGGGAACCAGCCATATGCGCGCTCTCCGTGCAATGCACCCGGACGAACTTGGCTCGGAGACGGTCCCGGCAACGAATTCATCACCTTAAAGAAAAGAATGCACTTCTAAATTTGTCTCTACGCTACTTAGCATCTGGCGCAACCAGCCGTTGAGCGCTATTGCTGCACTGGGACATATCATGAACTGCCATAGGGAGAAAACGCATGCTCATCCACCGACTTGCCACTTTGACGGGTCTTGCCGTCGCGACCTTGTTCCTGGCGGCGCCTGCCAATGCGCTGACCATGGCCGAGTGCAGCACCAAGTATAACGCGGCGAAGGATGCGGGAACGCTTGGCGGGCAGAACTGGAACCAGTTCCGCAAGGCGCAATGCGGCACCGATGCCACCGCCGCTACGACCGACACCGCCCCGGCCAAGGCCACTGACACCACCAAGGCAGCCGCCGGCGACGATGCGGCACCGGGCCTGACGGCGAAGGAGTGCAGCACCAAGTACCAGGCGGCAAAAGCCGCCGGCACGCTGAACGGCATGAAGTGGAACGATTTCCGCAAGACCCAGTGCGCCGCCGACGCGACGGCAGCCGCACAACCCGCCACCACGACCAAGGCTGCGGCAGCCGCCGACGACGCTGCGCCGGGCCTGACGGCCAAGGAATGCAGCACCAAATACCAGGCCGCCAAGGCTGCCGGCACCCTCAACGGCATGAAATGGAACGACTTCCGCAAGAGTGAATGCGCCGCCGGCGCAACTGCAGCGGCACAGCCTGCCGCGGCACCTGCCGAGGCGGCGACAGCCGCCGCGACCGATTCCGGCAAAGGCCTCAGCATGGCTGATTGCAGCGCCAAATATCAGGCTGCCAAGGCCGGCAACACGCTGAACGGCATGAAGTGGAACGACTTCCGCAAGAGCCAATGCGGCGCCGGCGCAGCCGACGACGACACCCTGCCGGCTCCTGATGCCAAGTATACCGGCGATCCGCAGCCGCCGACCATCACCGCCCCCCAGGGCGTGAAATTCCCGACGGCGATCTCCAAGAAGTATGCAACCGAGACCCCGGCCAAGGGCCGCATGCACACCTGCCTCGACCTCTATTACGCCAACAAGGACGCCAACACGCTGGGCGGCCTCAGGTGGATCCAGAAGGGCGGCGGCTTCTACAGCCTCTGCAACGCCAAGCTGAAGAGCTGACCGGCGCCATCATCATCCGACGATAGGAACCCGCGAGCCGCAAGGTTCGCGGGCTTTTTTGTTATTGCCGAACAAGTGAGAGGGCCTTCCGAGGTCGGACCAACTGTCAGGTCGCGTTCCTTCGCTCCCTCTGTCCGCCGCCGGAAGCAAAGAACCCGCCTCGGAGGGCGGGTCGTCGGCGCCGTTGAGCCCTTGGCGCCGGAAAGGCACGCAATTTGCCCAGGTCGGCGCCGAGTCTCCCTCCCCTTTATGGGGTTAGGGGTCATCGTAGAGCGAAAGCCTCGGCTTTCCACCTGCGATAGCCCTGCCCACAACTGCGGAGATCGGCAGCTTCAGCGCCTTCGAGAACATCAAAAGGAAAACGCCGCGGTTAGAGCCCGCGGCGTTTCGAAGTCGATCTGTCCTGGGCCCTAGCTTGACGGCTGGGGTTCCATGCCGCCTTCGGGCTCGGGGCCCTTCTTGCGGCGGCCGGACTTTGGTACGGCCGAGCCACGGCTCGGCGGCGTGTCGTCGCCGAGGTCACGGGCGGGCTTATTGCCGGCGATCAGCTGCTTGATCTCCTCGCCCGACAGCGTCTCGTATTCGAGCAGGCCTTGCGCCAGCGCGATCCATTCCTTCTTTTTCTTGGTCAGGATTGACCTTGCCGTCGAATAGGCCTCGTCGATCAGCCGGCGCACTTCGGCGTCGATGATCTGTGCCGTCTCTTCCGAGATGTTCTGCGTGCGCGCCACCGAATGGCCGAGGAACACCTCCTCCTGGTTGTCGCCATAGGCGACATGGCCGAGCTTGTCGGAGAAGCCCCAGCGCGTCACCATGGCGCGCGCCAGCTTGGTCGCCTGCTCGATATCGGAGGAGGCGCCCGAGGTGATGTTCTCCTTGCCGAACTTGAACTCCTCGGCGACGCGGCCGCCCATCATGATGGCGAGCCGCGAGATCATGTATTTGTAGCTCATCGAATAGCGGTCGCCTTCCGGCAGCTGCATGACCATGCCGAGTGCCCGGCCGCGCGGAATGATGGTCGCCTTGTGCAACGGATCGGCTGACGGCACGTTGAGCGCCAGAATGGCGTGGCCGGCCTCGTGATAGGCAGTCAACTCCTTCTCGGCCTGCGTCATCGCCGACGAGCGGCGCTCGGCGCCCATCATGATCTTGTCCTTGGCGTCCTCGAATTCGGCCATGGTGACGAGGCGCTTGTTGCGCCGCGCCGCCATCAGGGCGGACTCGTTGACCAGGTTCATCAGGTCGGCGCCGGAAAAGCCCGGCGTGCCGCGCGCGATCACCTTGAGGTCAACGTTGGGCGCCAGCGGCACGTTGCGCACATGCACCTTCAGGATCTTCTCGCGGCCTACGATGTCGGGGTTCGGCACCACCACCTGGCGATCGAAGCGGCCCGGCCTGAGCAGCGCCGGATCGAGCACGTCGGGCCGGTTGGTGGCGGCGATCAGGATGATGCTTTCGTTGGATTCGAAGCCATCCATCTCGACCAGCAGCTGGTTCAGCGTCTGCTCGCGTTCGTCATTGCCGCCGCCGAGGCCGGCACCGCGATGGCGGCCGACCGCGTCGATTTCGTCGATGAAGATGATGCAAGGCGCATTCTTCTTGGCCTGGTCGAACATGTCGCGGACGCGGCTTGCGCCGACGCCGACGAACATCTCGACAAAGTCCGAGCCCGAAATGGTGAAGAACGGCACGTTGGCTTCACCGGCGACCGAGCGGGCGAGCAGCGTCTTGCCGGTTCCGGGAGGACCGACGAGCAGCACGCCGCGCGGGATCTTGCCGCCGAGCCGCTGGAATTTCTGCGGGTCGCGCAGGAACTCGACGATCTCTTCCAGATCTTGCTTGGCTTCGTCGACGCCAGCGACGTCCTGAAAGGTGACGCGGCCATGCGCTTCGGTCAACAGCTTGGCCTTCGACTTGCCGAAGCCCATGGCACGGCCGGAACCGGACTGCATCTGGCGCATGAAGAATATCCAGACGCCGAGGATGAGGATCATCGGCAGCCAGGAGATCAGGGTGCCGAACAGCGAATTGGAGCCGTCGGATTCAGGACGCGCATTGATGGTGACGTTCTTGTCCTGCAGACGCGAAACCAGTGATGGGTCCCCAGGCGAATAGGTCTGGAAGCCGTTGGAGCTGTCCGTGTAATTGCCGGAGATACGGGCGCCGGCGATGGTCACCGACTTGATCCGTCCCGCCCCGACTTCCTGCAGGAACTGCGAATAGGGGACATCGCTCGAGGCCCCACGCGTCTGCGGCGTCTGGAAAAGATTGAAGAGAGCGATGAGCAGGACCGCTATGATCGCCCAGAGCGCGAGGTTGCGATAATTCGGATTCATCAATTGTCCCGTTGGCGCCGCTGGGCGGACACGCGTCGTGAGAGGAAACTTGGCCCTAACATAGGGAGAGCGTCTCCCCTTGCCAAGCATAACAGCAGGTCTCGGTTAAGCTTTCGCCCGTGGTAGGCCGGCACTGTGGCCGCCGAATGGCGAGGCTGGAACCGGCGCCGCGCCAAGCAAGGCGGCGACGGCATCGGCCGGCGCCAGATCGAAGGACGGCAGGAAACGGGCGAAGGGCGCGACTGCCGGATATGCGGCGACAGCCGCCGGCATCGGGCTTTCCCCGGGCAAACCCGGGCCTTCCCCAGGCAGACCAAGGCATTCGCCATCCCGCCATAACGCCGGCTCGGCGGCCAGGGCTGCGCGTACAAGGCTTGCCGGCGTGCCATGCCCGGCAATTGCCCGCTTTGCGGCAAGAGCCGCCCCGAGCGGGGCTACCAACAGCGGCGCGATCAACAATGCACTTGAACTGTCGCCCAATGTGATCCGTCTGCGGCCGTCCCAAAGGGCATTGTCGGAAACCTCGACAGCGGGCGGCAGATCGCGCAATTCGCGATGCAAAAAGATACCGGTACGCCGGGCATCGATCACGGTCCGCGACAATGTGGCACAAAGCGCCCCGGTGCGGAGCCGGCCGAAAAGGGCTCCGCTGCGGGCCTGGTCGGGAAGGAAGGCTGTGCCGCCGGTCGCCGCCAGCAGAATGCGCAGCGCATAAATAGCCGCCCCGCTGTCGCTTTCAGTCGCAAAATCCCGGTCGAGGCGGACGAGGCCGGCGGCTGGCCTGGAGGCCAAGCTGCGGATCAGCATGGCCGCGCGGCGTCCCAATTGCTCACGCTCGGCCGCCACCTTTCTGGCCAACGCTATCGCTTCGGCCACGCGAGGCGCACTATCGCGTTCGGCAAGTGCTGCGCGGACGCGCGGCCGCTCGAAAGCGGTGTCGGCATTGGTCGGATCTTCGATCCAGGCAACCTGTTCACGCCGCAGGAATTCGCGCAGTGCCCCACGCCTTACGCCGAGCAGTGGCCGCACGATCCAGTGCCGCCACTCGTAGAGGGTTGCCGGCGCCATGCCGGCAAGGCCCCGCCCTTCGTCGCGCGGCCTCTCCTCACCTGGCCCGTCGTCACGTGCTTGCCGCATCAGCACCGTCTCGGCCTGGTCGTCGGCGGTGTGGCCGGTCAGGATCAGGCCGATGTCTTCCGCGTCGGCGGCCTCGGCGAGCAGCCGGTATCGGGCTTCGCGCGCGGCGGCGGGCAGGCCGGTCGATGGTTTGTGCCCCGACCAGGCGAGGATGCGATGGGCAATGCCGCGCGCCGCGCACAGCCTGGCCACGGCTTGCGCTTCCGCTGCCGCTTGCGGCCGCAATTGGTGATCGATCGTCACCGCCAGCAATTTCGTTGCCGGGGCGTTACGGTCGAGATGGGCTTTGAGGAGGAGGAGAAGGGCGGTCGAGTCGCTGCCGCCGGACACGGCCGCAACAGCGCCGTTGGAAAAGTCGATCCGCGAAAAATCCGAAAGGTCAGGCCCGGTGTCGAGCGTCATGCATGTCGCCCAAGCGTGGGCCCGGTTTTGCGGCAGCGACACGCAACGGAAAAACTAGCACGCCGCGAGTGCCCTTTCCTGCTTGACCCGCTCCTTGAGCGCGCCGGAAATATCAGGGTAGCGCTTGCCGATCTCGCTGAAAGTGGCACAGGCCACGTCGCGCTGTTTCAGCCCGACCAGTGAAACGCCGAGCTTCAGCAGCATGTCGGGCGCCTTCTTGGCCTTGGGATAGTCCTTGCTGGCAGCGAGGAAAATCTCGGCCGCATCGCGGTATTTCTGCTGGCCGAGCAGCGATTCACCGAGCCAGTAATGCGCATCCGCCGCTTTGGCGTCCCGGGGAAAACGGGCGATGTGATCGCGGAAACCCTGTTCGGCGGTGCTGTAGTCGCCCGACAGGATGAACTGGTAAGAGTTGCGGTAAAGCTCCTCCGGGTCGTTGGTCGATGGGAGTGCCGCGACCACCGTGTCGTCGGATTTACCGGCCTTGTTGCCGGCCGCGCTGGCGCCGTTGGCTGGGGCCGTATTCTGCGACGGCGCGTTCGCCTGCGCATTGCCATCGGCTTCGACGACATTGCCGTTTTTGTCGACGGTGATGGTGCCGAACGTCTTGGGCGGCGCGCCGGGGATCAGCTTGCCGGGATCGCCGTTGGGCGATTCGATGATGACGTCTTCGACGCTTTTGCCGCCGTCTGCTGCCTTGCCCGCGTCGGCCGGAGCCTGCGTTGCCGGGACCTCCGCCACGTTACCGTCGCTGCTGGGCGCGGCCTCGGACTTCTTCTGTCCGGCCGGCTGCTGCGCGCCTTGCGGACCGCCTTCCAACTGCTGGAAACGGAATTCGTTGTCTTCCTGCTGCTTGCGGATCTGCTCCTGCATCTGCAGAACCTGGAAATTGAGTTCCTCGATCTTGCCGTTCATCTGCCGGAGCTGTTCCTCCAGCGCCGGAGTGCCGGTGCCATCCTGTTGTGCGAATTGAACCTGATCCGGCTTTTTCCTTTCGCCGAAAATGCCGGGCAGTTTGATCGTCGGCAGATGGAAGGAAAAACCGCTTTCCGATGACTGCTCGGTGGCGTTTGCCCCGATACCGTCAGCAAGTGCCGCGATACTTGATACGAGCAGCAGCGCAAGCGTGCCGCTCAAGACCGATCTGAAATGCATGTGCCTCTCGCCGTGAAACCATTGTTGCGCGCCTCTCACTCGAAGTAGACCAGCCAACTGGGGACTGGCCAGACGCTCTCGGCTCTTAACAGGACGTGAGACTTCGGCCAAATTTTGTTTGGAGCGAGCAGATATGAAAAAGGCGGCCTCTTGGCCGCCTTTCGCACCAAGTGTTGCATTTATGCCGATCAAGAACCGGCGCCGCCCAGCGTGGTTACGGCGCGGCGGTTCTGCGACCAGCAGGAGATGTCGTCGCAAACCGCGACCGGACGCTCCTTGCCGTAGGAAATGGTCTTCAGGCGCTGCGCCGAAACACCCTTGGCGACCAGGAAGTCGCGTGTGGCGGCAGCACGGCGGGCGCCGAGCGCCAGATTGTATTCGCGCGTGCCGCGCTCGTCGGCATGGCCTTCGATGACGATGGCATACTGCTTGTACTGGTTCAGCCACTGCGCCTGGCGCGACAGCGTCGTCTGCGCATCGGCGCGGATCGAGGACGAATCGGTGTCGAAGAAGATCCGGTCGCCGATATTGACGGTAAAGTCCTGGGCCGACCCGGGCGTTGCCGCGCCAGCGCCGTTGAGGCCGAGATCGGCGGCGCTGTTCGGCGTCTTCTTCGAGGCGCAACCGGTGATCGCGAGCATAGCGACCAGCGCGATCATGACCGGGTTTGTGGTAAGTGCTGCGATACGGCCCATGCCGCCTCTCCTTCGCAATTCGAGTGATTTCATTGATCGTCCAGTAACCACGTTTGGGTTAACCGGCGCTCAAGAAACACGGTTAAAATTTGGTTTCGGCTGCCGTCCGCAACCCTTATGCAGGGGATATCCTGAGGAGCCACCCCGATGAGCCACAATGAGCGCGGACCGTAGGCGGAAATGCGGCCAAAACATGAAAAAGAGGGAATTGAGGAACTGAAGAACTGAGGAATTGAGGAAAGAGATCACCTCAGCTTCTCTCTGAGATTGACCAGCATTCCGTAGATGCGGGCATAGGATTGCAACCAATCGTCGCGTTGCGCCTGTGTGATGTACTCGAGGTCGAACGCATACGAAATCCAGGTCTCCACCTCACTGCATGATCCTATGGCCATCGAAATGAAGCGTGCGAATTCGGGCTTGGAGTGAGTCTGTTTGGCAAAGCCTTCGGCCAAATTGGCGCAGATCGCCTTGCTGGAACGACGTAGTTGATCGGCGAGCGCGAATTGCTCCATTTTCGGAAAAGCAAGCGTGGCTCTGTGTACCCCAAGGGAAACCGCATAGGCACGCTTATAGACTTCTAAATCCCTCGCGTGCTCGATGTAGACCCCTGCCTTCTCCATTCTTCAGTTCTTCAACTCGTCAGTTCGTCAGTTCTTCAATTCCTCAGTTCTTCTTCCATCACTCCAGCAGCGGCGACCAGGCCGGATCCGAGGCGAAGTTCGCCGTCGGGATCGACTGTTCGTTGCGGCCGGTGAGATCGACCGAAACAAGTTTTGGTCCGCCATTGGAATCGCGGAAGAACATCAGCACCCGGCCGTTGGGCGCCCAGGTCGGCCCTTCCTGCTGAAAGCCGGTGGACAGGATGCGCTCACCCGAACCGTCGGTGCGCATGACGCCGATCTGGAATTCGCCGCCGGTCTGCTTGGTGAAGGCGATGAGATCGCCGCGCGGCGACCACACCGGCGTCGAATAGACGCCGTCGCCGAACGAGATGCGGGTCTGGCCCGAGCCGTCGGCGCCCATCACATAGATCTGCGCGCGGCCGCCGCGATCCGAGGTGAACACCACCTTGCTGCCGTCAGGCGAGTAGGACGGTGAGGTGTCGATGGCGGTCGAGTTGGTGAGCCTGGTTGTCGAGCGGCTTCTCAGATCCATGGCGAAGATGTTGGAATTGCCGTCATCGCGCAGCAGGCTCATGATTACCTTCTGGCCGTCCGGCGAAAAGCGCGGCGCAAACGTCATGCCGGGGAAATTGCCGACCAGCTCGCGCTGCCCCGTCTCGATCTGCAAAAGATACACCCGCGGTTGGCCGCTTTCATAGGACATGTAGGTGATTTCCTGCCGGTTCGGCGAGAAGCGCGGCGTCAGCACGATCGATTTGCCGTTCGACAGGTACCGGACGTTGGCGCCGTCCTGGTCCATGATGGCAAGCCGCTTCTTGCGCGCATTCTTGGCACCGGACTCGTCGATGAAGACGACGCGCGTGTCGAAATAGCCCTTCTCGCCGGTCAGCCGCTCGTAGATCGCATCGGCGATGATATGGGCGACGCGCCTGGTATTGGCGTCGTTGGCGAAGAACTGCTCGCCCGACATTTGCTGGCCGGCAAACGTGTCCCACAACCGGTACTGGGCGCGAATGCGGCCGTCAGCCTCCTTGCCGACACTGCCGGTGACCAGCGCCTGCGCATTGATCACCTTCCAGTCTTCGAAGCGCGGCGTGGCATCCGGGCTCGAGATCTTTTCAATGAAAGCGCTTTTGTCGATCGGCGCGAACAGGCCGGAGCGTTTCAGGTCGGCACTGACGATGCCGGAAATCTCGGCGCCGAGCGCATCGCCGCCCTGGAAGTCCGTGATGGCGATCGGCAACGGCTCGACATTGCCCTTATTGACGTTGAGCTCAACGAGCGCCCGCGCCGGCAGGGTGACGGCAACGGTCATACCCAGCGCCATCGCTGCGATCGTCAGGAGCGGCTTGAGGATGGATTTCATGTCTTCTCGCTTCTTTCGCTGATTCTGTGAGCGCCGGGCCTAAAGGCCGAGCATCTCCCTAGGGTCAAAAGTGACCCGAACGTCGGACCAGATGTCTTGCTTGCCCGCCGGAACCTGCAGGCCGGCCATGTCGCATTTCTGAACCGCGCGCACTGCACTTTCGTCAAACGGGCGGTTTCCGCTCGATTTTTCGACAGTAGGCCGGCCATCCAGCTTGCCGGAGGCGTCCAGGTTGAACTGGATCACAGCCACGAAATTCTCCGAACCCTCGAGCCCTACCGGCAGGGTCCAGCAATTACTAAGCTGGGCCTCCAATGCCCCCTGCTCCGATTTCGAAAGCTTCTGGCCCTGATCCTTGTCGCCGCCGAGCGATGCTTGCTGGGTCGAGCGCTTGGCGCCGCCGCCGGACGGCTTCCGCTTGTCGAGCAGAGCCGAAATCTCGTCGGCGTTGAACTGCTTGTCTTCAGATTTCGGCCTGGACGAGGCTTCCTTGACCGGCTTGTCGGCATCCTTGCGCTCGGGCGCCTTGGCGCTTTCGGCCTGGGCCGGCTGCGGCTTCGGCCGAGCCTCGGGTGCTGGCGCCGAGTCCGGAAGCTGCGCCTCCTCGGTCGGCGGTTGCTTGGCAATCGCCTCGGCGACGGCATCCGGCTTGACCTCGGGCTGCGGATCGATCGCGGCGGTCTTGTCCTGCGGTGGCGTGGGCGTCGGCTCCGTGGCCGGCGTCGGCTTGGGCTCGGTCTGCTTGACCGGCTCGGGCTTGACCTCTTCCTTCGGCTGCGGCACCGGCGCGACCTCCGTAGCGGGAATAGGCTTCGGCTCTTCCTTCGGCTTCGGCACGTCCTCGGGTTTGGGCTTTTCGACCGGCGTCGGCGCGGGTGGCGGAGCCGCCGTCATGTCGACTGGCTGGGGCTTGGGCTCAGGTGTCGGCGGCTTGTCGGTATCGACGCTGTTATCGCCGACTTTCTGGGCATCGGGAACGATGTCGGGACGCTGTGTCGGCAGCGGCGCCGGCTTGTCATGCATCACAGACTTCTTGTCGCCTTGCAGGACCTGTGCCGTCGCTTCCATCGGCACGATCTCGACCGACACCGATTCCGCATCGGACGCAGGCATCGCGGGCGGCGAGGACAAGGTGAACAGCCCGAAGGCAATCGCCACCGTATGCAAGATCACCGATGTGGTGAGGCCGGTCCTCATCTTGCGTCTACTGATCCTGTTCCTGCAGTGAAACCAGGCCGATATTCTTGTAGCCGGCAGCCGAGATGCGGGCCATCACCTTCATGGCCGTGCCGTAATCCGTCGCCTTGTCACCCCTGATGAAAATGCGCTCGTCATAGCCCGTCTTCGAGATCGCCTGCAGCTTCGCCACCAGCTCCTCGACAGGGATCTCGGTTTCCTGGAGGTAAATCTGACCGGCCGGGTTGATGGACACGGTTATAGGCTGCGTATCGGCGTTCATCGCCTTGGCCTGCGTATCCGGCAGGTCGATCGGCACGCCGACCGTCAGCAAGGGTGCTGCGACCATGAAGATGATCAGCAGCACCAGCATCACGTCGACCATCGGCGTGACGTTGATCTCCGATATCAAGGCGTGATGGCGGCCGCGCCGCCTGTGGCCGCGCCCGCCGCGTCCTCCGCCACCTGCGCTTACGGACATTCCCATGATCGTTCCTCAGGCCTTCTGCGCGACTTTTTCATCGATTTGGCGCGAGAGTATGGCGGAGAACTCATCCGCAAACCCTTCCATGCGCACCGCGATCTTGCTCGCGTCCGACGACAGCTTGTTGTAGGCGATGACGGCCGGGATGGCGGCGAGCAGGCCGATGGCTGTCGCCAGCAGCGCTTCGGCGATGCCGGGCGCGACCACCGACAGGCTGGTGTTCTTCGAGGCGGCGATCGCCTGGAACGAGGTCATGATGCCGATCACGGTGCCGAACAGGCCGATGAAGGGCGCCGCCGAGCCGGTGGTGGCGAGAAACCCGAGCCGCCCTTCCAGCTTTTCCATTTCGCGGGTCAACGCCAGATCCATCGCCTTGTCGATGCGGGTCTGCAGGCCGAGCGGCGATTTCGCGCCCTTCTCGAAGCTTTTCTTCCATTCGCGCATGGCGGCGACGAAGATCGCGCTCATGCCGGTCGTCTTGCGGTCGGCGAGCGTGCGGTAAAGCTCTTCCAGCGACTGTCCCGACCAGAACACCTGCTCGAAGCGGTTGAGCGCCAGCCGCATGCGGGCATAGGCGACGAGCTTGTCGACGATGATCGCCCAGGTCCAGATCGAGGCGCAGAGCAAGCCGATCATGACCAGCTTGACCACCCAACCGGCCTGCATGAACAAGGCCCAAATCGATAAATGCGCGCCCGGGTCGGCGAGAGCGATGTTTTCCATGTTACGTCCTTAAAGATTTTCCGGGCGTGGCTGGCGGCTGGCCCATGGGCATCCCTTGTGATCCGTTCGCGTTAAGCTTGCGGAATAACCCCAAATGCACCGTTGGCGGCCTTTTCGGGGCAAATATTGGTGAAAGGAAGGCGCTTGGATTCTCCCAATCTTAACCAATCCCTTCATGGACCGTTATGGTTAAGGATGGGTTATGACGTACAGCGCGGCGCATTGCCGCGCCCCGACGAGCCGCCCGGCGATCCTCGCCCCGATCAGGAGTTCCGGATCGTCCGCCTCTGAGCCCTTATTTGCGCGTTCTGGGCGTGAAGGCTGCGATCCAGTCCTTGGGAAAGCGCCGCGGCCGCCCGTTCTCGCCTACAATCGCCGCTTCGACACGCGCCTCGACCAGCACTTCGCTGCCGCGCTTCAACTGTTGCGCCATGACGATGCGGGCGCCGGAGATCTCGTCGGTGCGCGTATCGATGGTCAGGATGTCGTCCATGCGGGCCGAACCGCGGAAGTCGATCTCCATGTGCCGCACCACCCAGGCTATTTTCTCGCCATGCTTGCCCTGGGCAAGCTCGGTGTGGTGGACGCCGGCCAGCCGCAGATAGTCGGAACGGCCGCGCTCGAAGAATTCGAGATAGCGCGCGTGGTAGACGACGCCGGAAAAATCGGTGTCTGCATAATAGACCCGCGCCATCAATCGATGGCCGAATTCCGTCAGCGCGCCGGAAAGCCCGGCGGACAATGCCGATTCACCGTGATCGTCCATTGCGCTGTCCTTTTGGTCCCGACGAGCATCTGTTTTGGCACCACCTGTTTTGCGCATAGACCGGCGATGATCAAGACCTGGAGGGCTGGGCCGGGGAACTGCCAGCAGCAAAGCCATAAGTAGCGGAACTTAGGGCTCTTCCTGGAACAGGCTGATCTGCTGCTGCGCCAGGTCCTTCGGCGCGTCGAGGCCGAGATGCCGCCAGGCATTGGCCGCCAGCACGCGGCCGCGCGGGGTACGCATGATGAAGCCTTGCTGGATCAGAAAGGGTTCGATGATGTCCTCGATGGCATCGCGTGGCTCGGAAAGCCCGGCAGCGATGGTCTCGATGCCGACCGGCCCGCCGCCGAAATTCCGGGCGATCATCGACAGATAACGGCGGTCGAGCGCGTCGAGACCGAGCCCGTCGACCTCCAGCCGCGTCAGCGCCTCGTCGGCGACCTTGCGGTCGACATGACCGTCGCCGGCAACGCTGGCGAAGTCGCGCACGCGGCGCAACAGTCGGCCGGCGATGCGCGGCGTGCCGCGCGCCCGCCGGGCGATCTCCAAGGCACCGTCGTCGCCGAGCGGCATGGCAAGGATGCGGGCGCCGCGCCGCACGATCTGCTCGAGTTCCTCGACCGAGTAGAAATTGAGCCGCACCGGAATCCCGAAACGGTCGCGCAGCGGGTTGGTCAACAGGCCGAGCCGGGTGGTGGCGGCGACTAGCGTGAAGCGGGCCAGGTCGATCTTGACCGAGCGCGCCGCCGGCCCCTCGCCGATGATCAGGTCGAGCTGGAAATCCTCCATCGCCGGATAGAGGATTTCCTCGACCGCCGGGTTGAGCCGGTGGATCTCGTCGATGAATAGCACGTCGCGGTCTTCGAGGTTGGTGAGCAGCGCCGCCAGATCGCCGGCCTTGGCGATGACCGGACCCGAGGTCGAGCGGAAATTGACGCCGAGCTCGCGCGCCATGATCTGCGCCAGCGTCGTCTTGCCGAGGCCGGGCGGGCCGACGAACAGCACATGGTCGAGCGCTTCGCTGCGGCCCTTGGCGGCCTCGATGAAGACTTTGAGATTGGCCCGCACCGCAGCCTGGCCGACGAAGTCGCCGAGCGTCTGCGGCCGCAAGGTCTGCTCGGCGTCCTCGCCGCGTCTGTCGGGAGCAATGAGGCGTGGCGAAAGGCTCATGCGAGCAGTTCCATACCGGGAATGGCCTTGGCAGCGCGCTGATCGAAGGTGACCGTGTGCGAGCAACCTAATTTTCGATTGTGTTCCGCAATCAACGCGTCGGCAAAGTCGACCTGCACTGAATTCGATCGCTCGAGCGCGATGACGATGGCATCGAAGTCTTCGAACTCCAGCGTCTTGATCTTGAGCAGCCTCTGGATTGCGGCCAATACTTGTTCCTTTGGCTGCCTGTAGCGCGAAGCCAACGACCAGCTGAATTCGACCAGCACCATCAAACTCACGAAGCCGGGCATTTCCACACTAAGGCCGCTGCCGAACGCAAGCGCCTTTGCCCGCTGCTCCGGATCATCATTGAGCACCATGCGAAGCAGAACGTTGGTATCGATGCCGATCGACGTCAAGCGGGACCCTCTTGTCCGTCATTTGATCTATCCCCGACAACATGCCGGCCGACTGCATCCCGCACAGCGGCGTCGATTTCCTCCAGCGTAGCGGGACCGCCAGGCGGATCTCCCAAGAATCCGGCGAGGTCGGCAAATCCGAGGTTGCGCGGCGTTCCGATCAGGTAACCATCCATGACCGTCCAGGCGATCGTATCGCCCGTCTTGAGCGACAAGGCGTCGCGGACGTCCTTTGGAATCGTGAGCTGTCCCTTGGAGGTCAGACTGGCATATGCGTCCATATTCTTACTCCTGGAGAAAATTCTTACCGATCACATAGTAGTTGGAATTTCACTTTCCAGCAACGTCTCACCGTGCGAGCTCCTTCAGCCCGAAGCGGATCAGCTTCGATGCGTCCGCCTCCTCACCTGCCGTCTTCAGCGCCGCTGCGACTGCATTGGCGGCGGTGTCGCGCGAATAACCGAGATTGACCAGCGCCGAGACGGCGTCGGTGATCGGCGCCGAGGCAACGCCCTCACCGAGCTCCTGCTTCAGGCCGATGGTGCCGGAGGCAGTGCCTGCATAGGCCGGCGCCTTGTTCTTCAACTCGGTGACGATGCGCTCGGCGACCTTCTTGCCGACGCCGGGCGCACGGCTGACCATGGCGATATCGCGCAGCGCAATCGCATTGGCGAGATCGGCCGGCGCCAGCGTCGACAGGATGGCCAGTGCCACTTTAGCGCCGACGCCTTGCACATTGTTCATCAACAGCCGGAACCACTCGCGCTCCAGCACCGACTGGAACCCATAGAGCCGCAGCATGTCCTCGCGCACATAGATCTCGATGAACAGCACCACCGCCTCGCCCGGCTGCGGCAATGCCGCCAGCGTACGCGCCGAGCAATAGGCGACGTAGCCGACGCCATGCACGTCGACGATGCAGAAATCCTCGTCGATCTCGTCCAGCGTGCCTTTTAGCTTGCCGATCATTTGAGCGTGCCGATCATGCCGGGTGGGTTTCCGGAGAGATGATGTCGAGGTCCGGGAAGTAGCTGCGATAGCGCGCAGCATCGCGCGTCAGCAGGCGATGCCCGGCGACAACTGCATGGGCGCCGATAAAGAAATCCGGCAAGGTTCGTTCGCGAATGCCGCCGGCGCGGCGATAGCGCGAGTGCATGACACCGGCAAGGAAGGCTGCTTCCCACGGCACGAATTCACGCTCGATCCTGAGCATGTCGGCTGCCTGGCGAAGGGCCTGCTCCGTTGCAATCAGCGGCGCGAGCTCGGACCAGACGATTGTGTTGATGACAAGCGCGCCGTCGCGCCGGCATGCGGTAATTGCCGACGCAGACCACATTCTCTCCCGTCCGGCAGGACCCCAAACGTCGACCAAGACATTTGTGTCAATCAATGTCGAGGTCTTCACGCGGGCCCCTCAGCCATTTCATATATTCGTCCGTCGTCATGCCCCCCAAATCCAGCGTACCGGCCATACGGCCGAGCATCTGGCTGAATCTGCGCGAGGCTTCCTCCTCCGACATGTTTTCGTTGACCGCCATAACACGAGCGCCGTCCTCGGTGGGAACGAACTCCACCTCCGAACCTGGGCCGATACCCAGATGATCCCGGATCTCCTTCGGGATGGTCACTTGCCCCTTGGTGGTAACGCGCATGGTAATACCTCGTCGGTATTACTTATTGCCGGCCTGAGAACAAGTCAAGAACAAACTTATCCGACCTGCGCCGCCAGCCTGTAGGCGATGCTCTGCCGGTGGTGTGCGTGACAGATAGCGATGGCCAGCGCATCGGCGGCGTCGTCGCTGTCGAAAGTCGCCTTCGGCATCAGCACCTTGACCATCATGTGGATCTGCTTCTTGTCGCCATGGCCGACTCCGATCACCGCCTTCTTGACGGCGTTTGGCGCGTATTCGGCAACGACAAGGCCGGCACGCGCCGGCACCAGCATGGCGATGCCGCGTGCCTGGCCGAGTTTGAGCGTCGCTGCGGCGTCCTTGTTGACGAAAGTTTGCTCGACCGCCGCCTCGTGCGGCATCGCGGCATGCAGGACCTCGGCGAGCCCGTCATGCAATTGGCAAAGACGCATCGCCAGGGCGGCCTTGTCGTCGGACCGCACCGTGCCGGAAGCGACGAAGCGCAACGAATTGCCGAGGCTTTCGACTATGCCCCAGCCGGTGCGCCTCAGCCCTGGATCGATGCCGATGATGCGAATCGCTTCCCCCATCCGTCAAGTCTACCTTCGGGGAACAGCGATGCCAGCGAAATGTGAACAAACCAGAAACGAGGGCTCGTCATGTCCAGAGAGCCTCTGAGACCGTTTTCGAAAGTCGCCCCGGCGAGTCATATGGTGGTGGTTTCGAGAACCGGAGCGCAGCGGACATTTGGGTCCGTGAGCCCACGCGTGATCCCGAGGGGATCATGCGCAATTAAAGTGCTGCAGCGTCCTTTGCGCGTCCAAAAGGACGCGCGGCGCTGCAGGTAAGCGGAGAAGACGCCGCCAGATGGCCGCTGGAGTAGAGTTTCCAACGGTCTCTCAGCCGCGGGCGAAAGCCGTGTTGAGCAGCGTGATCTGGTCGGACACCGGATTGAGGCGACGGCTCGACGGCGGCACCTCGGTGAGGCCGCCATAGATCTCCTCGTCCATGCGGCGCACCAGCGCCTGCAGGCGCAGCGAGCGGTTGACGAGGTCGGTGAAATCGTTCGGCAGTTCGGCCCAGTCGGGCGCCTCCTCATGCGCCGAGGCGGTGTCGAGACGCACCTTGGATTTTTCTGAGGCCACCTGATCGCGGGTCATCTCGCCGGAATTCGCCGCCCGCTGCAAAAGCAGCCACGAGGCGACCTGCATCAGCCTGGTGGTCAGCCGCATCGATTCGGCCGCATAAAGCGTCGCTGCCGGCCTCGACAGCTTTTTGGCCTCGGCGCGGCCCTTGCCGTCGAGATACTCGGCCGCCTGCTCGACCAGGCCCATGCCTTCCTGATAGAGCGGCTTGAAGGATTGGGAGAAAACCCGGCGCTCCGCCAGTTTGATGGTTTTCGCGCCAGCCTTCGAAGGCTCGTTCATTGCTACGCCCCTGCACTTGCCTCAAAGCCGGCCGATTCGGCTCTTGGTCTGCCACATCCGGCAGCCTAAACGACTGAAGCTTGAAAATGCGCTTCGCTGCCGGTGAAGGCAAGCACATGTTTAACAAACGGTTAACGGCCGCATTTAGCCGCTAGACGTCCATGCCTGCGAACAAAAAAAGAGCCGCGGATAAGGCGGCTCTCAGGAGTTTAACAG
Source organism: Mesorhizobium sp. M0904 (assembly GCF_040319475.1). Classification (NCBI taxonomy): domain Bacteria; kingdom Pseudomonadati; phylum Pseudomonadota; class Alphaproteobacteria; order Hyphomicrobiales; family Phyllobacteriaceae; genus Mesorhizobium; species Mesorhizobium sp. M0904. Next base: position 88,518 of record NZ_JAMYOC010000007.1, read on the forward strand.
GGAGGCGTCAAACAAAGTGGCTCCAACCACTCGGTAAGAATCCAGATCACTGGATGGACATAGTAAACGCCTGTAAAGCTTAACGAAGCCTTAACGCGGGGCATATTTTTCGATCAAGGGCCCGGCATCTGTGCCGTAACAGCACAGCTGACCGGCCAGGGCGGCGTTCACACCACTGGCTGGAAGCGGGGGCGACCCGCTTGCGCCATGGTTCCTCCAGATCGTGACCGACATACCGAAACAAAGCGGCACTGCGCGCGACATCGTTCCGAAACAGGCGACGCGCTAAACGCCGCGCTCCTCGCAACGAGGCGGAGCAAACCTTGCGCTCCGGCAATCATGAAAATCTCTCAAGGAGCGAACAATGGACTGGTACTCGGTCGTTAAATTTCTGCACATCGTCTCGGCGATCCTCTGGGTCGGCGGCGGCTTCACGCTGATGCTGCTTGCGGTACGCGCCGACCGTGCCGGAAACGTCGAAGGCATGCTGCAGGCGATGCGCGCCACCGGCGAGCTCGGCAACCGGTTCTTCGCGCCGATGTCGATGCTGACATTGCTCTTCGGCCTCATCATGTGCGGCTTCTGGGTCGGCTTTTCCGATCTGTGGGTGCTGATCGGCCTTGCCGGTTATGCGACGACCTTCTGCATCGGAATGTTCGTCTTCAAGCCGACTGCCGACCGCATGGCAGGCATGATCGCCAAGGATGGCGTGACGCCGGCAGTGCTTGCCCAGGGCCAGCGCGTCCTCAATGCCGCGCGCTTCGACTATTCGGTGATGCTGGTGATCGTCGCAGACATGGTGCTGAAGCCGACGCTGCACGACATCACCATTTTGGGCTGCATGGCGTTCGTGCTGGCAACTGGCGTTGCCCTGGCGCTTGGCAGGACGCGGCCGCTGCTGCCGAGTGCCGCCTGAGGTTTAAGGAATCCGGCGGCGGCCGACTGGGGCCGCCGTCTTACAGGAGGTCGGCGATACCGTCCCACAGAAGCTTGACCGCGACGACCGCCACGGTCGCATAGGTGAAGGGATAGAACAGCTCCGGCCGCATCCGCCGCACCAGCCAGGCGCCGGCGATTGTCGACAGCGGCGCCAGCGGCATCAGCACCGCCGACGCGGTCAAATTGGTGGTGTCGAACTGGCCGAGCGCGAAATAGGGGATGAGCTTCAGCGCATTGGTGACGGCGAAGAAGATCGCCGCGGTGCCCGACAGCACCTTCGGATCGAGCCTGATCGGCAGCGCATAGACCTGAAAAGGCGGGCCGCCGACATGGGCGACGAAGCTGGTGAACCCGGCAACGGTACCCCAGAAGCCGGCGGCGACGCGGTTGGGCTCCGCTGCGTGGCCGGCACCGTGGCGGAGTTGCAAATAGAGCCAGCGCAGCACGAAGATCAAGGCAACCGCGCCGACGATCAGCCGCACCATCTCTTCGGTTACAAGTGCCGCCGTCAGCCAGCCGAGGGCGATGCCGATCACGGCGCCCGGCATCATGTCGGCCAGCATCTTGCGGTCGAAGATGCCCCACCATGTCCACACCGATACAATGTCCATCAGGCACAGAATTGGCAGAAGAATTGCGGCAGCCTGAACCGGCGGCATGGTCAGCGCCATCAACGGCACGCCGACAAAACCGACGGCGCCGCCGAAGCCACCTTTCGACAGTCCGACGAGGATGACGGCCGGAATGGCCGCGGCATAGAACCAGGGATCGACGAGCAGGCCTGACATGAGGGAAAGAAGGCTGGAGGGAAAGTGATCTCTGGAATAGACCAGAAATGATCGGACCGCGACCGCAAATATGTGGACCACGGCACCGAAACCCGTCACATGTTTGGCATGTCGAGCGGCGGCGGGCGTCTCCGGATCGGCTGCGCCTTGATGATGGCGGTGCTGGTTTCGGCCTTGTCGGCGATGCGGTCGAGAATCCCGTCGAGCTCGCCGATCGAGCGGACGAACAGCCGGGCAACGAAGCAGTCATCGCCCGTCACCTTGTCGCATTCGCCGAATTCCGGGATTTCCTCGATCAGCTTCTGGACGATGTGCAGCTTGCCCGGCAATGGCCGGATGCGAACGATCGCCTGCAAGGCGTAGCCGAGCGCCTGCGGATCGACGTCGATGGTGAACGCGCGGATAACGCCGCGATCCTCAAGCCGCCGAAGCCGCTCCGAAACGCTTGGCGACGACAACCCGACCTGCAGCGCCAGTTCCTTCAGCGAGGTCCGTGAATCCTTGACCAGGATATCGAGGAGCTTTCTGTCGAGATCGTCCAGCATTTTACAATTCCAGGAAAAACCCGACGTTTACCTAATTTAATGAGGTTTGCCCTGCATAACACCAGCTGCAAGTCATGGAAAGACCCGATCCGCCGTGGGATTATCAAATCGCAACGGGTTTCAGGAGCATCCAATGGACAACACGGTACGCGGCACGATCGAAATGACGGCGGCGATGGCGATCCTCGGCACGATCGGCTGGTTCGTCGTCCTTTCCGGCCAGCCCATCATGGACGTGGTGTTCTGGCGCTGTGCTTTCGGGGCGGTAACGCTGCTGATCATCTGCGCGGCGCTGGGACTGCTGCGCGGCAGGCTGTCGCTTCGCATTGTCGCGATCGCGGCTCTCGGCGGTGCTGCCATCGTTATCAACTGGCTGTTGCTGTTCAGCGCGTTTTCGCGTGCCTCGATCTCGATCGCCACGGCTGTCTACAACACGCAGCCCTTCATGCTGGTCGGTTTTGGCGCGCTCTTCTTCTCCGAACGGCTGACGGTGACCAAGCTGACCTGGCTCGGCATCGCCTTTGCCGGCATGCTGCTGATCGTGCAGGCCGCGCCCGATGCAGGCAATCATGGCACGGACTACTTTACCGGCATTGCGATGGCGCTGGCCGCGGCTTTCTTCTGGGCCGTTGCGGCCATCGTCACCAAGAAGCTCAAAGGCACGCCGCCGCACCTGATCGCCATGATCCAGGTCTGCGTCGGCGTTCTCATGCTGGCACCCTTCGCCGATCTCACCCACCTTCCCGCCGATGCGCGGAGTTGGGTCATGCTGGCGACACTCGGCATCGTCCATACCGGCCTGATGTACATCCTCATGTACGGCGCCATCCAGAAGCTGCCGACGCATCTGCAGGGATCGCTGTCCTTCATCTATCCCGTCGTCGCCATCCTCGTCGACGTGGTCGCTTTCGGCCATCGTCTGCAGCCGGCGCAGATCGTCGGCGCCGCCGCCATCCTGGTCGCCGCCGCCGGCATGAACCTCGGCTGGTCGCTGTGGAAATCGAAAGTGCCAGCCTAGAGCTCGCAAGCGACCCCCTGCCGCCTGTTCAACTCCCGCACTTTGCTCTATGCCGCAATGCAACCATCTTCGCCCGGCATAGGCGATAACCGGGACCGAACACCAATGAATGACGCAACGCCGCCCAACCGCTGCCGTATCGTGCTGATCGCGCCGCCGAACGTGCCCGCCGAGCGCATCGCCGCGGCCTTCGCCGGCGGTGACGTCGCCTCGCTTATCCTGCCGGAAAACGGTATGGACGAGGCCGCCTTCCAGGCCTTTGCCGAGCAGATCGTGCCGGTGGCGCAAGCGGCCGGCATTGCCGTCATCATTGCCGGCGACACCCGCATCGCCGGCCGCGTCCAGGCCGACGGCATTCATGTCGAGGTCGGCAAGGACGAGCTCGCCGAAACGATCGAACATTTCCAGGCCAGGATGATGGTCGGCACCGGCGGCGCCAAGACCCGCGACGATGCGCTGGAACTCGGCGAGGTCAGGCCTGATTACATCTTCTTCGGCCGCTTCGGTTACGACAACAAGCCGGAGCCGCACCCGCGCAACCTGTCGCTGGGGCAATGGTGGGCGGACGTGATCCAGATCCCTTGCATCGTCATGGCCGGATCCGATCTTGCCTCGGTGGAAGCGGTCGCCGCCACCGGCGCCGAATTCGTTGCGCTGTCCAGCGCCGTCTTCGCCGACGGCGTCGATCCGAAGACGGCGGTCGCCGCCGCCAACGCGCTGCTCGACAAAACCGCGCCGCGCTTCGAGGACTGACGTGCTCTCGCGGAAAATTCTTTTCAGCGCCTTTCTTGCAACGGCCGTGACGCAGGCGATAGCGGCGGAACCCGTTCCGCTACCGCAGCCCAGGCCGGATTCCAGCGAACCTGCCGATAAGCCGATCGCCGCACAATTGCCGCAGCCCGCCACCACCGCCCCGTTGCCGTCAGCCGATACCATCAACCCCGACCGCTTCGGCGCAAAGCCGTCCGACGCCGCCTACGGCGCCTTTCAGCGCGGGCTCTACAAGACGGCCTACAATCTTGCGCTTTCCCGTGCTCAAAACGGCGATCCGGCGGCACAGACGCTGGTGGCCGAGATACTGTCGCGCGGCCTCGGCGTGCCGGTCGACGCGGCTGGGGCTGCGAAGTGGTATGCGCTTGCCGCCGAGCAGGGCGTGCCGGAATCGCAATTCCAGTATGCGCTGATGCTGCTCGACGGCCGCTACGTCAAAAAGGACGAAAAGGAAGCCTATGCGCTGATGCAGGCCGCCGCCGAGGCCGGCAACCGCCTGGCGCAGTTCAATTTTGCGCAGTTGATGGTCGAGCAGGAGCCCGGCGATGCCGGTATTGCCAAAGCCGTATCCTATTACGAGCGCGCTGCCGCGACCGGGCTTGCCGACGCACAATATGCGATGGCGCAGGTCTACGCCAACGGCGCCGGCGGCAAGCCGCACGACGATGTCCGCGCCCGCGGCCTGCTGGCACAGGCCGCGCGGCAGAACTACGACACCGCACAGATCGATCTCGCCACCTGGATGATCGAGGGGCGCGGCGGCGCCCGCGACCTGAAATCCGGCTTCAACTGGATGAAGCAGGCCGCAGAAGGCGGCAATGTCGCCGCCCAGAACCGTCTCGCCAAGCTCTACATGAACGGCATCGGCACCGATCCGGATCTGATCCTAGCCGGCGCCTGGTATGTTGTCGCCCGCCGCGCCGGGCTCATCGACCAAGAGATGGACGATTTCCTGCAGGGCCTGACCGACGAGCAGACACAGCAGGCGCTGCAATGGGCCAACCGCCTGCCCTGATCGCGATCTCGCGACTTCATCGCACCCGGGCTCGTCAGGCGGGCTCACTGCGTATGATCAAGCACGACCTTGCCGAAGGGCGAGCCGTGTTCAAGGTACCGAAAGGCTTCGGCGGCTTCGCTCCACGGCACGACTCGGTCGATCACCGGTCTCAACCGGTTGACGACAATGGCGCGGTTCATCGCCTCGAAGGATTCGCGTGAGCCCACCGGTATGCCTCGCGCCGAGACCTGCCGGCGGAAGATGTCGAGCGGGTTGATGGCGCCGTCACTGCCGCCGAGATAGCCGATGACGTTGATCTGGGCGCCGCGCGCCGCTGCCCTCAGCGATTGTGCAAAACTCTGCGGTCCGCCAACCTCGATGATATGGTCGGCGCCGCGGCCATCCGTCAATCCCAGCACGGCCGATGCCCAGTCGGGGACGCTGCGATAGTTCACGCCATCCTGCGCGCCAAGTTGCTTTGCCCGCGCAAGCTTCTCGTCGCTGCTCGACGTCACGATGACGCGCGCCCCGGCAGCGGCTGCGAACTGCACCGCAAACAGCGAAACGCCGCCGGTGCCGAGGCAAAGCACGGTGTCGCCGGGTTTGACGCTGCCCTCCGTAAACAGCGCGTGCCATGCCGTCACGCCGGCGCATGGCAGCGTCGCTGCTTCGATGTCGCTCAGATTGGCCGGCGCCAGCACCGCCGCCTGTTCGTCGAGCCGGGCAAATTCGCTGAGCAGCCCGTCGATTGGGCCGCCGCGTTGATAGGAGGGCTCAGCCATCGCGAAACTGCCACCGACCCAGCGTTGCCAGAACGTGCCGCAGACCCGGTCGCCGATCTTGAACCGGCGGACCTCGGCGCCGATGGCAACGACTTCGCCGACGCCATCCGACAGCGGCACCAGCGGCAATGCAAACTTCGTGTGATAGCTGCCGCGGACGATCTCGGCATCGCGGTAGTTCAGCGCCGTGGCCTTGACCTTCACAATCATCTCCTGGCGCCCTGGTTCAGGCATCGGCCGCTCGACCATTTTGAGGTTCTCGAGGCCGCCCGGGCTCCGCAATTCGATCGCTTTCATCGTCGTTCCTTTCCAGTTGGGTCTTGCCGGAGGAAAATCGCTTGCCATCCATCCGATTTCAAATTCATAATGTTCAGAATAATTATGCTTCTATGACATGTTCGGGTGTATCGTGCTTGAAGAACTGAAAACACTGGCCCTCTTTGCCGAGGAGGGTTCGATTCAGAAGGTGGCTCGACGCCTGCCATTGACGCAGCCGGCCGTCACCCGCCAGATCCAGCGGCTGGAGGAAATGCTCGGCACGGAATTGCTCGACCGCCGGCTGAAACCGTCGCGACTGACCCCGGCCGGCGTAGAAGTGCTGACACGCGGCAAGGACATTCTCGCCGCGGTCGACGCGCTGAGATCATTCGCCAAGGGCGACGAGCCGGAGGGCCTGCTGCGGCTCGGCCTCGCGCATGGACTTTGCGACAAAGCTGTGGCCGCCGCTATTGCTGATGCCGTGGCGCGGTTTCCGAAGGTCTCGCTGCGTCTGAAGAGCGGCTGGAGTCTTGAGCTGGCCGACCAGCACAAGCGCGGACAGCTCGACCTCGCCTTCATCCTGGACGGCAGCAATTCCAAAGCCGGCGACGGTGTTGTCGGAACCGAGCCCCTCGGCATCATCGCTGCCGAAAACACCGGCCGGCAAGTTGACGTCAAGACCATGCCCTGGGTCCTCAGCCCTGAACCTTGCGACGCGCGCCGGCGGCTGGCGGCTGCCCTTGCCGAGGGCGGCCACAGGTTGATCGTCGGCGCCGAGATTCAGGACAGCGCGCTGCAGATCGACTGGGTTCGTCGAGGCCAGGGCCTTGGCCTGCTGCCCAGGCGGCTGCTGCGGGAAAAGCTGCCGCAGGGCATTGCCCTGGTCGACGCTCCCGGCCTCGAGCTGTCGCTGCGAATTGTCGTCCTGCGTTCGCCGCACCTGCATCTTTTGAGAGAGGTCGCCGACGCAATGACCGAGGCCGTCACCGCGGCTGTCAGGGCGGACTGAGGCCGCCGCGCCGCACTGCCGGGCCAGCTTCGTTCCCGCTTCACCTGAAAGGCGCTCCTTGCCTCTGCTGGCGATTTGTGGTCTTGGAGGCGCCAAATTGCCCTTTGCGGCGATCATCTCATTTCCGGATCACCTCACCATGGCCAAGATCAATGGCAACGAAATCCGTCCCGGCAACGTCATCGAGCATGATGGCGGCCTTTGGGTGGCGGTCAGGACCAACACCGTCAAGCCCGGCAAGGGCGGCGCCTACAACCAGGTCGAGCTCAAGAACCTGATCAACGGCACCAAGCTCAACGAGCGCTTCCGTTCGGCCGAAACGGTCGAGCAGATCCGGCTCGATCTGAAGGATTTTTCTTTCCTCTACGAGCAGGGCGACGCGCTGGTGTTCATGGACACCGAAAGCTATGAGCAGCTCGAACTGCAAAAGGAGTTCGTCGGCGATCGCGCCGCCTTCCTGCAGGACGGCATGATGGTGACGGTCCAGCTCTATGACGAAAGGCCGATCGGCATTTCGCTGCCCGACTATGTCACGTTGACCATCACCGAGGCCGACCCGGTGGTGAAGGGCCAGACGGCAGCCTCGTCCTACAAGCCGGCGATACTCGAAAACGGCATCCGCGTGCTGGTGCCGCCGTTCATCGGCTCGGGCGAGCGCATCATCGTCGATACCAACGAAATCACTTACGTGCGCCGCGCCGACTAAAGCGCGGGCAGCAGAAAGAAACACAATGGCGCGTTCCGCGATCCTCAATGTCATGGTCCAGGCCGCAATGAAGGCCGGCCGCTCCCTGTCGCGTGACTTCGGCGAAGTGCAGAACCTGCAGGTCTCGATGAAGGGGCCAGGCGACTATGTCAGCCAGGCCGACCGCAAGGCCGAAGACATCGTCTTTGCCGAACTGTCGAAGGCGCGGCCCGGCTACGCCTTCCTGATGGAGGAACGCGGCGTGATCGAGGGCGACGACGGCCAGCACCGCTGGATCGTCGACCCGCTCGACGGCACCACCAATTTCCTGCACGGCATTCCGCTCTTTGCCGTTTCGATCGCGCTGGAGCGCCAGGGCCAGATCGTCGCCGGGGTCGTCTACAATCCGGCGATGGATGAACTCTATACCGCCGAGCGCGGCGGCGGCGCTTTCATGAACGACCGCCGGCTGCGCGTCGCCGGCCGTACCAAGCTGGTTGATGCGGTGATCGGCTGCGGCATGCCGCATCTCGGGCGTGGCCAGCACGGCAATTTCCTCATCGAGCTGCGCAATGTCATGGCCGAGGTTTCTGGCGTCCGCCGTCTCGGCTCGGCCTCGCTCGATCTCGCCTACGTCGCCGCCGGCCGCATGGACGGGTTCTGGGAAACCGGCCTGTCGGCCTGGGATGTCGCCGCCGGCATCTTGCTGATCCGCGAGGCGGGCGGTTTCGTCTCCGATTTCGCCGGGGGGCAGGACGTGCTGAACGCCGGTTCGCTGGTTGCCGGCAACGAACTCATCCAGCGCGCGCTGTTGAAGACCATCAAAAGGCCACTCTCAGCCAGCTGATAGAGGCGCGCCGCGCTGAAGCGCCGCAGTCGCAAAACCGCAACCAAAGCTTGAAATACTGTCCCGCGGCCGCCCAGATAAGGTGGCGCAGGATCATCGATGACGAACAGCCGGCCCCAATCCCAGAGCGAGTTCTCCCAGCTCGACATTCCCTTTATGGGGCGCTGGCATTACTCGCGCGCCGAGATCATCGCCGACGGCATCGTCCACGCCGTGGGCATCGTGCTGGCGATCGCTGCCGGCTCGACGCTGCTGGCGCTGGCCGCCTATCGAACCGGCCCCGGCGAATATGTCGCCGCCGCCTTCTATGTGGTCTCCCTGCTCACCGTGCTGTCGGTTTCGCTGGCCTACAATGTCTGGCCGGTGTCGTCGCCGGCGAAATGGATATTGCGGCGCTTCGACCATGCCGCGATCTACCTGCTGATCGCTGCCACCTACACGCCTTTCCTGGCCCAGCTCGGCGGCTCGCCGCTGGCCGTTTCGATGATCATCCTGGTCTGGACCGCCGCGGCGGTCGGCATCGCCATCAAGGTCTTTCTTCCCGGCCGTTTCGACCGGCTGGCGATCGTCTTCTATCTAGCCATCGGCTGGAGCGGTCTCGTTCTGGTGGAGCCGCTCGTGCGGACGCTGCCGGCGACATCGATCGCGCTCATCGTTGCCGGCGGCATCGTCTACTCCTGCGGCGTGATCTTCTTCGCCTGGAGGGGCCTGCGCTTCCACAATGCGCTGTGGCATGGCTTTGTCGTCACCGGCGCCGGCCTGCATCTGGCCGCCATGGTCGACTGCCTGGTCATCAACCGGCTTTGACCTCCGGTCGCGGACAGTGGCAATATTGCCAAGCGCCATTCAATTTCGTCACAATTCCGTTTAGAGTCGCAAACACAAATTGATCGGCGGCGACGGCATCGGAAACGGGGCACGGATGACTCTTCTCAGATCCTTCGGCATGGGCAGGCGCTCCGACGTTCTGATCTACGATCCGCACAAATTGTCGAGCCCGCAGGTGTTTCTGCTGACCATGGTGATCTTTCTGTTCATCGTGGCCTTTATCGCCGCCATCCTGACGCGCCAGATCTCGACCGCCTTCGTCACCAATCCCGGCCTTAACGGCCTTATCATCGGCGTGCTGGCGGTCGGCATCTTGCTGGCCTTCGTCCAGGTCGGCCGGCTGTTCCGCGAGGTGCGCTGGGTCAACTCGTTCCGCGCCGGTTCCGAGACAACCGAACCGGTGCTGCTAGCGCCGATGAAGGCGATGATCGGCCGCTCCTCGACGATTGCCTTCTCGACCAGTTCGATGCGCACCATGCTGGATTCGATCGCCACCCGCCTCGACGAAAGCCGCGACACGTCGCGCTACCTTGTCGGACTGCTGGTGTTCCTCGGCCTGCTCGGCACCTTCTGGGGCCTGCTCAACACGATCGGCTCGATCCGCGAAACCATCGAGTCGCTCGATCCCGGCACCGGCGATGCCGCCGCCGTGCTCGAATCCCTGAAGCAGGGGCTTTCCGCGCCGTTGGCCGGCATGGGCACCGCCTTCTCGTCCTCGCTGTTTGGCCTCTCCGGCTCGCTGGTGCTCGGCTTCCTCGACCTGCAGGCCGGCCGCGCCCAGACGCGCTTCTATACCGAACTCGAAAACTGGCTGTCCTCGGTCACCGACCTGTCCTCCGACATCGTCGTTGCCGACGCGGCGAGGACCGAACCCTCCGAGGAAATCCGGCTGTTGTCGGAAAAACTGCGCACTCTGCAGGAAAATGGCGGCGGCTCCAATCCGCGCGTGGCCACTGCCATGGCCAATCTCGCCGACGGCATTTCCGGCCTGGTCAAGAACATGCGCTCGGAACAGCAGATCATGCGCGACTGGGTCGAGGCCCAGTCCGACGAGCAGAAGGCGATGCGCAACACCCTGGAGAAAATCGCCGACGCCTTGAAGAAGCCCGGAGTGCATTGACGTGGCGTTGGCGCGAGGCCGGCGCTCCGACCGCCGCATCGATTACTGGCCGGGCTTCGTCGATGCGCTGTCGACGCTGCTGTTGGCGATCATGTTCCTGCTCACGGTTTTCGTGCTGGCGCAGTTCCTGCTCGGCCGCGAGATCTCCGGCAAGGACACGGTGCTCAACCGCCTCAACTCGCAGATCAATGAGTTGACCCAGCTTCTGGCGCTGGAGCGCTCGACGACACAGGACAAGGAAGACACCCTTGCCAATTTGCAGGCATCGCTGTCCGCATCGGAGGCGGAAAAGAGCCGGCTCGAGCAATTGCTGGCGCAAGGCGCCGGTGCCGGCGATGCCGCCAACCAGCGCGCAACGGCCCTTTCCGGCGAGCTCGACAGCCAGCGCCAGATCAGCCAGCAGGCGCTGAGCCAGGTCGAGATCCTCAACCAGCAGATTTCGGCGCTGCGCAAGCAGATCGCAGCGCTCGAACAAGCGCTCGACGTGTCCGAAACGCGCGACCGCGAATCCAACACCAAGATCGCCGATCTCGGCCGCCGCCTCAACGTCGCACTGGCGCAACGCGTGCAGGAGCTGAACCGCTACCGGTCCGATTTCTTCGGCCGCTTGCGTGAAATTCTCGCCGACCGCGAGAACATCCGTATCGTCGGCGACCGCTTCGTCTTCCAGTCGGAAGTGCTTTTCCCGACCGGCTCCGAAGTGATCAACGACGCAGGCAAGGTCGAGATGAAGAAGCTTGCCGATGCCATCATCGAATTGCAAAAGGAAATCCCGCCGGAGATCAACTGGGTGCTGCGCGTCGATGGCCACACCGACAACAAGCCGCTCTCCGGCACCGGCCGCTACCGCGACAATTGGGAATTGTCGACGGCGCGCTCGACCTCGGTGGTCAAGTTCCTGATCGAGAACGGCGTGCCGGCCAACCGGCTGGTCGCGGCCGGCTTCGGCGAATTCCAGCCGCTCGACCCCGCTGATACCGAAGAGGCGCGCAACAAGAACCGCCGCATCGAGCTGAAGCTGACCGAGCGGTGATCTGCAAGCCTTTGGCTTGTATCATGCGCCAGGGCGAGCCGGCTCAAGTCGGCGGCATTTAGTGCACTGGTGCGGCAGCGGCAAGAGCTGAAAAAATTACCTTTTTTTAATTACATTTTGCCGCCATGGCCTTTAGCCTTGGTCATGGGCCGAGAACCGCCGGCGGTGGAACCGCTCATCGCGACGCGACGGAACCTGACGGCCCGCGGCCGGAAGGCAGGGCCCCTCCCAACCACCGCCTTCCCCAGTAAAGGAGACGCAACTATGCGCTTCTTCGCTCCCAGGAATTTTAGGACCGCTGCGCTCGCCACACTTCTCCTCGTTCCGTTTGCCGGCGCTTACGCCGGCCCACGCGAGACGGCCTTGATCAATCAGATCCAGAGCGTGGAGACAGGTATCCAGGGCGCCATCCAGTCGAACAAGCTCGAGCCGGGCGAGGCGCGTGACTTGCGCACGCAGCTCGCTCAACTCGACCGGGCCGCCGAGAGGGCCGCATGCGATGGAACGATGCCGAGCACGCAATATCAGCAGTTGCCGGCGCAGCTCGACGATGTCAGCCAAAAGCTGCGCGCTGATACCGGCAGTGCCTTCCTCATCGGCAACGGCGCCGATGGCGGATATTATCCGAACGACTATGGCCCAATCTATCCAGGCGGCTGAAATCGGCCGCAGTGCCCGGCGCTGTGGCAATTGATTTGCGCATGATCCTTTGCCAGCTTTCGGTTCAGGGATCATGGGCTAGCCCAACGCCTGCGCAATCAGCGCCAGCACTGCCGGCACTGTTCGGATGAACAGGATTTTACGGCCCGCCGTTGCCGCGCCGTAAAGGCCGGCGACGGCGACGCAGACCCGGACGAAGGCTTTGAACTGGAAACCGGCCGTTGCGGCCGGCATTCAATGCGTCGGTCGCGGGCGGCTTTCGGGGTTGCCAACAGTTTTGCATTAATATCTTTTCTCGCCGTCAAATCAGCGGAACCCACAATGTCCTTTCAAAAACTCGACGACCTCGGCCACAAGCTCGAAGCACTGGAACACGCCCTCGCCATCCTCGGCGCCGATGAAGCGACCCATATGGCGGTCGGCGGCGGCGAGAAGCGCGCGGAGGCAATGTCGGCGCTTGCCGGCATGCACCATGCCCGGGCGACTGCACCGGAGATTGCCGATTGGATCGCGGCGGCCGAGCAGGAAGCGCTGAACGAAGAGCAGCAAGCCGCGGTCAGGGAATTCCGCCGGCAATACACCAACCTGACCTGCCTGCCGGTCGAGTTCGTCGAGCGCCAGACGACCGCGCGCATGCGCTCCGAGCAGCTCTGGCGCGATCTGCGCGCCAAGAACGACTGGGCCGGCTTCCTGCCGGCGCTGGAAGGCGTCGTGGCGCTGGTCCGCGAGGAGGCGGCACTTCGCGCCGAGGTGCTCGGGCTCGAGCCTTACGACGCGCTGATGGAGCAATATGACCCGGGCAATCGCACCGCCGACATCACGCCTGTGTTTGCCGAGTTGCAGGCCTTCCTGAAAGGCTTCGTACCGGTGGCACTGGCCGTGCAGGAAGAGCGGCTGGCGAAACATCCGCTGAAGCCACTTTCCGGCAGCTACCCCTTGGACAAGCAGCGCGAGCTCGGCCTCGCCATGATGGCGGCAGTCGGCTTCGACCTCACCCACGGCTCGCTGTCGGTTTCGCACCATCCGTTCTGCGGCGGGGTGCCGAGCGACGTGCGCATCACCACGCGCTACAAGACCTCGGATTTCCTGTCGGCGCTGATGGGCGTGCTGCACGAGACCGGCCATGCGCTGTACGAGCAGAACCTGCCGAAGGCATGGGCGCACTGGCCGCTCGGCAAAGCGCGCGGCATGGCGGTGCATGAAAGCCAGAGCCTGTTCGTCGAAAAGCAGATCGGCCGCAATCCAGAATTCTGGCGCTGGGCGCTGCCGGTGGTCGAAAGACATCTTGGTGAGAGCTGGACGATCGATGACATCCTGCCGCAAGTGCACCGGGTCGAGCGCGGCCTGATCCGCGTCGATGCCGACGAGGTCACCTATCCGCTGCACGTCATCCTGCGCTACGAGCTGGAGCAGGAGCTTGTCTCGGGACGGCTGGAAGCAGCCGACCTGCCCGAGGCCTGGGATGCCAAAATGCGCGATTATCTCGGCCTGTCGACATCAGACAATCCGGCTGATGGTCCGATGCAGGACGTCCACTGGCCGGGTGCCGCCTTCGGCTATTTCCCCTCCTACACGCTCGGCGCCATGATGGCGGCGCAGCAATGGGCGGCGCTGACCAGAGATCATCCTTCAGCCGACGAAGACCTCGCCAAGGGCGATTTCGCCGCGATCAACGACTGGCGCCGCAAAAGGATCTGGTCGCAAGGCTCGCGCTGGTCGACGCCGGAACTGCTCGAACGCGCCACCGGCGAAAAGCTCAATGCCGCGCATTTCACCGATCACCTGAAGAAGCGGTACGGGAACTGAGCCGCTTCGTCTATTCCAGGTTCTTGCCGCGGTGACCGCAGAAATCCGCGAAACTGGCCTTTACTTTGGCGGGAAAGCCTCTGAAAAAGGAGTTCTTCCAAGTTGGGCGAGCGTAGATGTCTGCCTGTTACAGTTTTCATAGGGTGAAGTCTTTCTGGCCCCGCTTGGTATTTTTCATCTTATTGATCGGTCTGAGTTCTCCGGCCATGTCCGACGACATGGTTTTCAAGGGTCCGGCAGAAAGCTGGGTAAAGCAGCTTGATATTCCGGCTGCCGATCCCGCCCGATCGGATCAAATCAAGAATGGCGTTTCATGGCTGCTCTCGGACGACCAGATCAAGCATCGCGCCGGCGGCTATGTCGAGTACTCGCGCACCGTCTATAAAATCGTCGACCGTCCCGGCCTGGATCGTGGCGCGAGTATCGATCTGCAGTTCGATCCGTCCCGACACAAGGTCACGCTCAACCATCTTCACATCATCCGCGATGGCGCCGTTCTGGACCGGCTGGAAGGCGTCGAATTCGACATCTTCCGCAGGGAAAGAGACGCCGAGAAAGGCGTCTTCGACGGCTGGCTGACAGCACATGTCAACATCGATGACGTGCGTGCCGGCGACATCGTCGATTACGGGTCGACCTACGAAGTAACACCGCTGGTCGGCAAGGACCTTTTCTTCAAGAATTTCTCCACCGAATGGGAAGAGCCGGTAGCGCTTATCCGCACAAGCATCATTTGGCCTTCGGGCCAGCCGCTCCAGATCAAGACAAGGGGAACCCGACTCAAGCCTTCAATCTCCCCGACTGGGCCGGACACCACCTATCTATGGGAAATTCCAAACCCGAAACCGGTCAATGTCGAGGATAACCTGCCCGTGACCTATCCAGGCTGGGGCTCCATCGATGTCGCGTCTACCGCGAATTGGCAAAGTGTGGTCGATGCCGTTGCGCCCTATTACAAGCCAGCGACCGTTTTTACCCCGGCTTTTGCCGCAAAGCTCGACGACATCGCTCTGCGGCATCCGGTGCCCGAAGACCGGATGGTCGAGGCAATGCGGTTGGTGCAGGACCAGATCCGCTACGTAAGCCTGTCGATGGGTGCCGGTTCCTACGTTCCACGTGATCCCGCGACGGTTATCCTGAGCGGGTTCGGTGACTGCAAGGACAAGGCCCTGCTGCTGGTTTCGTCGCTTGTGCGGCTTGGCATTGCTGCCGAGGTCGCCTTGGCCGATCTCGACAAGGGACGGGCCTTGGACCAGCATCTGCCGGCGCTTCGCGATTTCGACCATGCCATCGTCAAGGCAAGGATCGGAGCAAAGACATATTGGCTGGACGCCACGAACTATCTTCAGGGCGGCAGGGCTCACAATCTCGCACAGCCCGACTACGGCTTCGCGCTGCCGCTTTCCAGCACCGGCGGGTTGGAGAAGATGCCGAGCCCTGTGCTTACCAGCCCATCGATCCAGATCGCCGAGGAATTCGACTTCCCGCGGAAACCGGGCGATCCCCTCGTGCTGACGGTCTTCTCGACATATGAGGACGCCGATGCCGATTGGATGCGCGGCAATTTCGCCAGCCGGTCGCTGAGCGAGGTGTCGGACGCCTATCTGAAATACTACAACAAGCAATATCCGGGCATCCAAACCATCGCCAAGCCGGAAATCGTGGATCGCCGCGACGGCAACATAGTGAGCGTGAAGGAAAGTTATCGCTTGCCGGCGGAGGCGCTGGCGGCCAACGATCTGGCAAAGAATTTCCCGATCCGCGCGGCCGATCTCGGCAACAACTCTCTTCCAACCCCGACAATCGTCGATCGAACCGGGCCCGTCTCCCTCGGCCCCCAGTTCTACCGCCGCCACAAGGTGACCGTGCGCAACCTCAAGGCGAGGTTTTCCGGCGAGTCGATGAAAAACGTCGTGACGCCCTATCTGTCTCTCAAGGCATCCTGGTCCAACACGCCCACCGAATTGCAAGTTGAATGGAACTTTCAGACGCTGGCGACTGAAGTACCGGCCAAGGCGATTGCCGATTATCTGAAAACCGTCGATGACCTCGCAGACCAGGTTCGCTGGCAGTACGATTTTACCTATGAAGAGCCGCCTGCCGATGTGCAGCTCAGCGATCCGGCAAAGGAGCAGCGACAGACCGTCGCCAGCATGCTTTTGTTGTCGTTGCTTGTCGGTGTTCCCCTGTTCATCGCCTATCGACGCGGCAAACGCCGAGCTTTCGGTAGCTGAAGAATCTCGGCGGCCGCTGGGCACCATGATCCCGAAAAGTGGATGCCGGTTTTCGGAAGAGATCATGGTCAAACAAGAAGGTGGAGCCTCATCCCGTTTCATCGGGATGGAGCGATGCTACTCGGCCGCGCCCCTGAAAGCATTCGCCCCGGTATCGAACTGCAGCTTGGCCAGCCGCGCATAGATGCCGCCCTTGGCGACCAGGCTCTGATGCGTGCCTTCCTCGACGATGCGGCCGCCATCCATGACCAGGATGCGATCGGCCTTCAGCACGGTTGCCAGCCGATGGGCGATGACGATCGTGGTGCGGCCCTTCATCAGCCGGTCCAGCGCCGTCTGCACCAGCGTCTCGCTTTCGGCATCTAGCGCCGAGGTCGCCTCGTCGAGCAGCAGGATGGGCGCATCGCGCAAAATGGCGCGGGCGATCGCCACGCGCTGGCGCTGGCCGCCCGACAGCGTCACGCCGCGCTCGCCGACCTGGCTGTCATAGCCCTTTTCGAGTTTCAGGATGAACTCGTCGGCAAGCGCGTCCTTCGCCGCCGCCTCGATCTCGGCCTGGCTGGCGCCAGGCCGGCCAAAGCCGATATTGTCGCGCGCGCTTGCGGCAAAGATGGTGACGTCCTGCGGCACGATGGCGATGCGCGCGCGGATCGCCGCCGGATCGGCCTCGCGCAGATCGACCCCGTCGATGACGATCCTGCCGGCCTCCGGATCGTAGAAGCGCAGAAGCAGCGAAAACACCGTGCTCTTGCCGGCGCCGGATGGCCCGACGATCGCCACCGTCTCACCGGGTTTGACCTGAAAGCTCAGGCCATGAACGGCGGCGCGGTCGGGCCGGGCCGGATAGGAGAAGGAGACATCGTCGAAGCTGATCGCGCCTCTCGCCTTTGCCGGCAGCGGCTTCGGATCGGCGGGCGCCTGGATCGCGGGTTTCTCGGCCAGGATCTCGGTCAGCCGTTCGGCAGCGCCCGCTGCCTGGGACAGTTCGCCCCAGACCTCCGACAGGGCGCCGAGCGCGCCGGCGGCGAACACCGAATAGAGCAGGAATTGACCGAGCGTGCCCGGCGACAGCGTGCCGTCGAGCACGTCGCGCGAACCGAACCACAGCACCGCCACGACCGAGGAAAAGATCATGAAGATGGCGACGAAGGTGAGAAAGGAGCGGGCAAAGATCGAGGTCCGCGCCGCTTCGAACGCTGCTTCCACGGCGGACGAAAAATACCCGGTCACAAGCTTCTCGTTGGTGAAGGCCTGCAGGGTGCGCACCGCGCCGATCTGCTCGCTGGCGTAGGCGGTGGCATTGGCCAGAGTATCCTGCGCCAGCCGTGACTTGCGCCGCACCGAGCGGCCGAAGGCGACCAGCGGCAGCACGATCAGCGGAATGGCCGCGATGACCAGGCCGGACAGTTTTGGGCTGGTGAAGACCATCATCGCCACGGCGCCCAGGCCGAGGATGACGTTGCGCAAAGCCACCGAGGCGGTGGCACCGACGGCCGATTTGACCTGTGTCGTGTCGGCGGCGAGCCGCGAGACGATCTCGCCCGACTGGGCCGTGTCGAAAAAGGATGGCGACAGCGTTGTGACGTGGGCAAAGACATCGCGGCGGATATCGGCAACGACGCGCTCGCCGAGTGTGATGACGAAATAGTAGCGGCTGGCCGACGCCGCCGCCAGAACGGCGGCCATCACCACCAGCATGGCGAAATATTCGGCAATGAAGCTGGAATCGGAAGCGGAAAAACCGTGGTCGATCATCCGCCGCACGGCCAGCGGCAGCGCCAGCGTCGTCGCCGCCGCGACGGCCAGCGAGACGATCGCGCCGATGACCATTTTGCGGTAATGCGTGATGTAGGGAAACAGGCGCTGCAGCGGCCTCAGCGAGCGCCTGCGCTCGTCTGCATCGCCGCTGATGTTCGCCATGACCGTTCCTTTGGCCCTTTGAGGCTTGCGCCATCAATATGCGCTTGCCGCGGCCTTGTGATTCAATTCCGGCTGATGTATAGGCTCGCCGACCGTTTTAGAAGCCGTGGCTCCTCAATAGCTGCGGCTTCGAGTTTTAAAAAGGGGCGCATCGACGCAGGCTTCAGCCCGTCGGCAGCACCCGGCAAGCCAGGAACAGACCCATGAAGACCGATATTCATCCCGACTACCACACCATCAAGGTCGTCATGACCGACGGCACCGAATACATGACCCGTTCGACCTGGGGCAAGGAAGGCGATACGATGAACCTCGATATCGACCCCACCACCCATCCGGCCTGGACTGGCGGCCAGCAGACCCTGCTCGACCGCGGTGGCCGCCTGTCGAAGTTCAAGAAGCGTTTCGAAGGTTTCGGCCTCTAAGCCGCATTGGCGTTTCGCAGATCGAGAAACCCGCCTTCGTGGCGGGTTTTTTGTTGCGAAAATACGGCCCTATTCGCCGACCAGCTCGCGCAGCGCCATCCGCTTGTAGGCGGCAACCAGCCGGTCGCCCTCTTTCCGCCCGACCGAGATCGCCAGCCGCATTGCGGCCTCGCCCATCTGCCAGATGAGAAACGCCGTCGTTTCGAGCGCTTCCGGATCGGCGGATGGCCGCAGCCGTTTCAGCACGGCTGTAAGGAATTCGGCGTTGGCCCGGCTATCGGCAAGCTCGAGTTCGCGCAGCGCCTTGTCGGCCTGCGTGCCCGACCAGATGTCGCGCATCACCGGCTCCGCCAGGAACATTCCGTAGTAGATATCCACCAGTTCCGAAAATGCCCGGCGCAGGCCGTCGGCGTCATTGACCTCCGCCAGTGCCGCGGCAATGCAGGCCTGGCTTTCCGCGGTGTAGCGCTCGGCCAGCGCCCAGATGATCGCCCGCTTGTCCGGGAAGAACTGGTAGAGCGAGCCGATCGACACGCCTGCCCTCTCGGCCACCTCTCCCATGCGCATGGCGTCGCTGCCTTGCTCGGCGATCAGCGCCGAGGCGGCGGCCAGCATCCGCTCGACCCGCTCGCGGCTGCGCTGCTGGCTCGGTGCCCGGCGCGGCGATGCGATCTGGCCGTCCTGTGAATCCGATACGGCAGAGCCTTCCATCACTGTCTCCCGACGGACAATCAACAAATTGGCTTGACTCGCAAAATACGAGGGTTTATCACGTTTTGCAAATGTGAGGATTACTCACATTTCAAACTGAGGAAAATGGGCATGAACCCTACTGTAACGAGACCAACTTTGATCCTCGGCGGCACCGGCAAGACCGGCCGTCGCCTCGCCGAGCGGCTGACGGCGCGGGGCCTGCAGGTACGGATAGGCTCGCGCTCGGGCACGCCACCCATGAGTTGCCGGCCGAGTTCGCGTGGCTGCTCAAAGAACTGTTCACCGAAGTCCTCGACGGCCGCAACGAGTCGCTGACAGACGGCATCGAGCGCGTGCTCGGCCGCGCCCCAAAGGACTTTTCCGCCTACGCAACCGAAGCCGCCTCGACCGGCATCTGGAGCAACTGACATGATCATGAAACTGCTTCCCACCCTCACTTTCGTCGCTGCCATTGGCTCAGGCGTTGTCGGCGGCGTTTTCTTCGCCTTCTCCAACTTTATCATGCCGGCGCTCGCCCGCTTGCCTGCCGGAGGCGGCATCGCCGCCATGAATTCGATCAACATTACCGTGATTACGCCGGCATTCATGACCGCGCTTTTCGGCACCGGGCTGGTCTGTCTTGTCCTTGCCGCCGGCGCTCTTATCGGCTGGAGCCAACCGGGTGCATTCTGGCTCCTCGCCGGCGCCCTGATCTACCTCGTCGGCAACCCGATCGTGACGATGATGTTCAACGTGCCGCTCAACAACGCCCTGGCCGCCGTCGATCCGGCAAGCGCCAACGGCGCCGCGGTATGGGCCACTTATCTCAGGGACTGGGTGATGTGGAACCATGTCCGAACCACCACCGCCATCGTGGCGCTGGGCTGCTTCATCTTCGCATGGCGGTGAATGCAGGACGGAAGTATAAAAGCCTTCAGACAGGGTCTTTTGACTTATCGCCCTTGCGATCGGCATGGCCCAGATCGCGATCCGGATCGATGACGTCGCGAACCAGTTGCTTGAGCTTTGCGGCGTCGGGGAAACCGCCGTCCCGCTTGCGGTCCCAGACCAGCGTGTCATTGCAGGAAATGGTGAAGATGCCGCCGGTGCCGGGCACCAGCGTCACTTCGCCCAGATCGGTGCCGAAGGTCGACAGCAGCTCCTGCGCCATCCAGCCGGCCCTGAGCAGCCATTGGCACTGGGTGCAATAGGTGATGCGGACTGTGGGCAGCGCGTGTTGGATCACGCCGCGCTGAGCTTCGCCAAGGTCTCCTCGTCGACCTCGAAATTGGCGTAGACGCTCTGCACGTCGTCGTCGTCTTCGAGCGTCGCGACCAGCTTCATCAGCGATTGTGCACGCTCCTCGTCGACCGCGATATTGGTCTGCGGCTTCCAGATCGGCTTCACTGATTCAGCCTCGCCGAGTGCGCCTTCCAGCGCCTTCGACACTTCGCCGAGATTCTCGAAGGCGCAATAGATCGTGTGGCCTTCCTCGTCCGACTGGACATCGTCGGCGCCGGCCTCGATCGCTGCGTCCATCACTTTCTCGGCGCTGCCGGCCGATGCCGGATAGTAGATCTCGCCGACGCGGTCCCACATGAACGAAACTGAGCCGGTCTCGCCCATCGCCCCGCCGGCTTTGGTGAAGGCAGCGCGCACATTCGACGCCGAGCGGTTGCGGTTGTCGGTCAGCGCCTCGACGATCAGCGCGACGCCGCCTGGCCCGTAACCCTCGTAGCGAACGGCTTCGTAGGTCTCGGCGTCGCCCATCGACGCCTTGTTGATGGCCCGCTGGATGTTGTCCTTCGGCATCGACACCGCCTTGGCGTTCTGCACCGCAAGGCGCAGGCGCGGGTTCATCGATGGATCGGGCGTGCCGCTCTTGGCGGCGACGGTGATTTCGCGCGCCAGCTTGGAAAACATTTTCGATCGCACCGCATCCTGGCGGCCCTTGCGATGCATGATGTTCTTGAACTGTGAATGGCCAGCCATGGCACCCCTGTCGTTTCTCGGCTAGAGCATCTGCGGCCTGGTGAACCACCCGGCGCCTTGCAAAATGCTCGAATTCAAAACTTCAGAACGTCCTGCTGCGTCCGGACGGACGTACGGCGCTCTCTGTCGGAATGGCCGGCTTATAGATAAATCGGCTCAATTCGTCCAGCCGCGCCATTGCGTCGGACACGCAAAGGTCTCAAGGCCCGAAAGTGGCAGGCTTCGGCAATCTTTCATCCCTCAAGATCGGATTTCAGCCGGTCGAGGATGCTGATCGCGTGCGTGGCATATTGACTGATCCAGCGGTCGTGGATGTGCTTGATCGGCAGCGCGTTGAGATGGTTCCAGCGTTCGCGCCCCTCGCGGCGCACCACGACCAGGTCGGCCTCCTCCAGCACCTTCAGATGCAGCATGACCGTGCAGCGGTCCATGTCTGGGAAGGCATCGCACAGCATGCCGGTGGTCTGCGGCCCATTCTTCAGCCGGTCCAGCAACGCACGCCGGCGTGGATGCGCCAGCGCCTTGAAAACATTGTCGTCCTGCGCCGTGCTTGACATGTTATGTTTTTATAACATAATGCCGTTGCATTCAAGGAAGGAGCTGTGGATATGTCTCTTGGATTCAGGGTTTCTGGCCGCATCGGCAAACCCGTCGCCGAAGTCTTCGATGCGGTCGTCAATCCGAAGAAGCTCAGCGGCTACTTCACCACGATCGGCGGCGCCAGCACACCGCTGCTGGCGGGCGCCACCGTCATCTGGTGGGGCAAGGTTCCCGTGGAGGTCGACAAGGTGGAGAAAGACAGCCGCATCGTGCTGCGCTGGGATGCGACCGACGCCGACGGCGAGCCCGCGTACAAGACCCGCATCGAGATGAATTTCGAGCCGCTCGACGACGGCGGCACCTTCGTCACCATCGCCGAAACCGGCTGGCACGAGGACGCGGTCGGCCTGAAGAAATCTTACCTCAATTGCGAGGGCTGGTCGCAGATGCTGGCCTGCATGAAGGCCTATGTCGAATACGGCATCAATCTGCGCGACGGCTATTACCGCAGCGAGATGAAGGGCGAGCCGGCCAACGAGAACAACATCTGAGAGCAAATGGAGTAAGAATGACCGCGAAGATCACCGGCGGCATCAACATCGCGATGAAAGTCCCGCCGCATCAATACCAGGCAACGATCGCCTTCTATCGCGACGTCATCGGCCTGAAGCCATTCACGGCCAAACCGCCGGCCGTCGGCTTCGAACTCGGTCCCAATCGACTGTGGATCGACGAGGCGCCGATGATGAGCCAGGCCGAGATCTGGCTGGAACTGTTCACCGATGATTTTCCGGCCGCAGCGGAGCATCTCGCCAAGGCCGGTGTCGTGCGCTGCGACGCCATCGAGGCACTGGGTGAAGGCTTTCGCGGCGGCTGGATCACCAACCCGGCCGACATCATTCACCTGGTGCGCGAACCCGATGCCTGGTGAACAGGCGGCACCGTGGAAAGGAGGACGATATGGAAATCCGCGAAACACCGACCGCCGAAGCCGGCATGCTGATAAGGCGGCCGGTCGCCGACGTATTCGAAGCCTTCGTCGATCCGGCGATCACGACGAAGTTCTGGTTCACCCATGGCAGCGACAGGTTGGACAGCGGCAAGGAAATCCATTGGGAATGGCGCATGTATGGCGTCTCGACGACGGTCAATGTCCGTGAAATCGTCGAAAACAAGAAGATCTTGATGCAATGGAGCGATCCGCCGACCACGGTCGTGTGGACCTTTACCGAGATGCCGGGCGCCACGACCTTTGTCGAGGTCCGCAATTTCGGCTTTGCCGGCAGCCTCGATGAGCAGGTCAAGCAGGCGATCGATTCGACCGGCGGTTTTGCGCTGGTGCTCGCCGGCGCCAAGGCGTGGCTGGAGCAAGGCGTGATGCTAGGCCTGATCGGCGACCGCCATCCGAAAGGCGTGCCGGGGCATTAGGTCAGCCGCGGTGGGTCATCCTCAGTGCCCGCCGCCCTTTGCCTTCTTCCGCCGCCGCGCCAGCATGTTGAGCCCTTCGACCAGGGCCGAAAAACCCATGGCGGCGTAGATATAGCCTTTCGGCACATGATAACCCATGCCGTCGGCGATCAGGGTCATGCCGATCATCAGCAGGAAGCCCAGCGCTAGCATGACGATGCTGGGGTTCTTGGCGATGAAATCGGCCAGCGGCCCGGCCGCCAGCATCATCACGCTCACCGCCACGATCACCGCGATGTACATGATCGCGATTTCGTCGGTCATGCCGACGGCGGTGATGATCGAGTCAATCGAGAAGACGAGGTCGAGCAGCAATATCTGGAAAATCGCGCCGGCCAGCGAAAGCTGCAGCGTCTCGCCCATCATCGTGTCCTGGTGATCATCGAGATCGACCGTGTGGTGGATCTCCTTGGTCGCCTTCCAGACGAGAAACAGGCCGCCGGCGATCAGGATCAGGTCGCGCCATGAAAACCCGTGGCCGAAGGCGGTGAATATAGGCGTCGTCAGTTGGACGATGATCGAAATGGTGGCCAGCAGGATCAGCCGCATCACCAGCGCGGCGGAGATGCCGAGCCGCCGGGCGCGGGCTCGCTGCGCTACCGGCAATTTGTTGGTCAGGATCGAGATGAAGATCAGATTGTCGATGCCGAGCACGACCTCCAGCACGATCAGTGTCAGCAGCGCGACCCACGCAGTCGGGTCGGAGACAAAGGCGAAATGCGGCGCCAGGAATTCGACTAGCTGCATGGAGGTCGTCCCCTCTACGATCTAGAGCAGTTTCGCCGGCAATTGGGTATTGCAAGCGTCTATATCAATGTCACGACCAGAAGGATGGAGCCGTTTCCTCGAGCCGCGGGCCGCGGCGAAACGGCGCGATCCGTTCGGTCAGGCCGCTACGGTCGGAAATGTCGACGCCGACGCCGCACAATGTCGCAGGTCCCGTCGACGCCTCGAAGCGGCCCTTCGGCACCTTGGACAAGAACCGGTTGAGCGGCTCCTCCTTGTCCATGCCGAGCGAGGAATCGTAATCGCCGCACATGCCGGCATCGGAAATATAACCGGTGCCGCCATTGAGAATCTGGTGATCGCCGGTCGGCTGATGCGTGTGGGTGCCGACAACAAGACTGGCACGGCCGTCGACGAAATGAGCGAAGCACATTTTTTCCGAGGTCGCCTCGGCATGGAAATCGATGACGATTGCATCGGCCTGCTCGCCAAGCGGACAAGCGGCAAGTTCGCGCTCGCCGGCCTGGAACGGATCGTCGAGCTCGGGATGCATGAACACCCGACCCATGATGTTGGCGACCAGCACGCGCGCGCCGTTCCTGGCGATATAGACGCCTGAGCCGCGCCCCGGCGTACCCTTGGGGAAATTGGACGGGCGCAGGAAGCGCTCTTCGCGCGGCGCGAAAATCAGCGCATCGCGCTGGTCCCAGACATGGTTGCCGGTGGTGACGACATCGGCGCCGGCCGAGATCGTCTCGCGAAAAATCTCCTCGGTGATGCCGAAGCCTCCGGCGGCGTTCTCGCCATTGACGATGACGAAGTCGAGTTTGAAATCCGAGATCAGGCCGGGCAGTTGTTCCCACACCGCCGTACGTCCTGTCTTGCCGACCATGTCGCCGAGGAAGAGAAGTCTCATATAAGCGCGATCCCGAACCGAAGGTCAGCGAAGCAAAAAGCTGCATGACTTTCGGAAAAGACCATGCGTCCAGGAACTTATCTACAATTTCGGCGCGAACCGGCGCAACCCGCTCTCGGTGAGTATTTCGGGAATGATCACGTCATGCGGCTCGTCCGGCACCAGGGCCACCTCCTGGCAGTCGAAGGCAATGCCGATCAGCCGCGGCTGCTGGCCCTTGTCGGCCAGCCGCCCGATCGCCCGATCGTAATAGCCTGCGCCGTACCCGATTCGGTGCCCGCGCGCATCGAAGGCGGCAAGCGGCACCAGCATAAGCTGCGGATCGAGCACCTCGGCTTCCTCATGCGGCCCGACTGTGCCGAAACCCATGTCGATCATCGGCGCGCCGCGCACCAGTTCGCGAAAAACGATGGTGGTCTTGTCGAGGATGGCCGGCAGGCAGAGCCTTGCCCCCTTCTCGCGCAGGGCAAACATCAGCGGCCGGACGTCGACTTCCGAGCGCATCGGCCAGAAACCGGAGACGATCTGGCCCGGCTCGACGGTGATCCGGTCGCGCGCCGTCTCGGCCATTTCGAGTGCTGCCTCCACACGCCAGAAAGGATCGAGCGCATCGCGGCGCCCGAGGGCTTGGTTGCGGAGATTTTTTTTCAGGTCTTTTGGGGATGCCATGCGCCGACGGTAGCAAAGGTCCGATTTGGATGGAGTTTTACAAGCGACGTTTTGGAAGAGCGGGGCGAACTTGTCGTTCGTGAGCACCGCACAAAGCGGCGCGACGACAAGATCCGCCAGATGGCCTTTTCGAGAGGTGACGATCCACACAACCGGTGGAGAGAGCGATCCCGGGAACCTACAAAGTAGGTGGGCGCCGTATGAGAAAACCCACGGGTCTTCCCAGGGACAGCTCCCTAGGGATCATTAAGGCCCCGGGGAAAATGTTCTCCTGCCGGGAAGCGCAGACCGTCATGCCCAATATAGGCTGACGCCAGACCAAGCGCCAGAGAGGCGACATGTTTCGAGGCCTAATTCGACGCAGGACCCCTCGACGAGGGCCGCGCCGGCAAGATCCCCGCTTCGCCAGCGGCGCCTTGCGCAGCGAAGGCCGCGTCCTTAGGGTCGCGCGATGAACTCGGGAGCAAAAATGCGTTTCGAAGGCACGGCGGCCTATGTTGCCGACAAGGATCTGATGGTGGCGGTCAACGCGGCGATCGCGCTTGAGCGGCCATTGCTGGTCAAGGGCGAGCCCGGCACCGGCAAGACCGAACTTGCCCGTCAGGTGGCGGCAGCGCTCGGCCTGGATCTGATCGAATGGCACATCAAATCGACCACGCGGGCGCAGCAGGGCCTGTATGAATATGATGCCGTCTCGCGGCTGCGCGACAGTCAGCTCGGCGACGAGCGCTTCAACGACATCCGCAATTACATCAAGCGCGGCAAGCTGTGGGACGCCTTCGCCGCCGGCAAGAAGGTGGTGCTTCTGATCGACGAGATCGACAAGGCCGATATCGAATTCCCCAACGATCTGTTGCAGGAACTGGATAGGATGGAGTTCTTTGTCTACGAGACCGGCCAGACCATCCGCGCCACCGTCCGGCCGATCGTCATCATCACCTCCAACAACGAAAAAGAGCTGCCGGACGCCTTCCTGCGCCGCTGCTTCTTCCACTACATCCGCTTTCCCGACGTCGAGACGCTGCACAAAATTGTCGACGTGCACTATCCCGGCATCAAGCAGAACCTGGTACGCGCCGCACTCACGCAATTCTATGAAATCCGCGATGTGCCGGGCCTCAAGAAGAAGCCGTCGACCTCCGAGGCACTCGACTGGATCCGCCTGCTGGTTGCCGACGACATCGCGCCCGAAGACCTGCGCGCCGACCCGAAGAACGCGCTGCCCAAGCTGCACGGCGCCTTGCTGAAGAACGAACAGGACGTGCATCTGTTCGAGCGCCTGGCTTTCATGGCGAGACGGCAAGGGTGAGGGGCGGTCGACGAAAGCCGCCGGACAGCGCTTTCCCGTCGTTGGACCGTTGCCGCCAGCGAGGCGTGAAGGCAGCTTCGTGTTGCCGAGTTCAGAGGGAAATGAAATGACCGAGATCACCGTCCGCCCGCTTGCGCAATCCGACCATGCCGACTGGCGGCGTCTGTGGACCGCCTATCTCACCTTCTACGAAACCAAGCTGCCGGAAGACGTTTACGCCGTCACCTGGAAGCGGCTGTTCACGGCGGGCGAGTTCGAGCCAAAGGGTTTTGTCGCCACCCTCGACGGCAAGGCCGTCGGCCTGACGCACTATCTCTACCATCGCTCCTGCTGGTCGCAGATAAATAACTGTTATCTGCAGGACCTGTTCGCCGACCCCGATGTGCGCGGCAAGGGCGTCGGCGCCGCCCTGATCGAAGCGGTCAAGCAGGAAGCCGGCAAGATCGGCGTCAAGAACGTCTACTGGATGACCCACGAGACCAACACCACCGCACGCAAGCTCTACGACCACGTGGCGCGCAGGACCGGCTTTATCGAATATGATCTTCTATGATGAAGCCAACGATTGAAATAACCACCTGTGCGCAATATATTGCGCATAATCAGGGGCGACAGTGCCGCTGATCGAGGCCAACACGCGCAAAGATTGTCACGAGGCTTTTACGTGACGACTGGGTGAACGTACGCGGCGGCAAACACGAGAAGTACGAGCATCCGGAAAGGCCGGAGATCATGATCATTGTGCCGCGGCATCGCGAACAATCTCTGGGTGTTGCGCGGTCGATCGCCCGGCTTGCTGGATGGATTTAAGGACGAATCATGACGCACTATGTCGGAATTCTTGACGGCGCAGATGAAGTCTGGGGAGTGCGGGTGCCCGATCTTCCCGGATGTCACGGCGGTGGCGCAAGTCCCGAAGAGGCGATAGCCGATGCGACTTCTGCCGTTCGCGAATGGGCAGAGACACGAATGGCGAAGAACTTGCCCTTGCCCGCCGCGCGCACTGTGGCAGATCTGCTCCGACTGGGCGAAGTCGATAGCGCTGCCGGTGAATCCGCCGTGATGATCCCTGTGCTGATCGATTCCGGACGGCCTGTCCGGGCCAATCTGTCGCTCGACGCAGGTCTTTTGGCGGCAATCGACGAAGAAGCGGGTCGGCGTGGTCTGACGCGTTCCGCCTTTATCGCCAGCGCCGCACGGGAGAAGATCGAGGGACACAGATAAAGTTGGACCATGTTCTTCCCCTTCTTCCTTGAACTGAAAGCCGCGCGCGTTCCGGTCTCGCTCCGGGAATATCTGTCGCTGCTGGAAGGGCTGGAGGCCGGGCTGGTCGACTATGATGTCGAGGGCTTTTACTATCTCGCCCGCGCCGCGCTGGTGAAGGACGAGCGACACATCGACCGCTTCGACCAGGTCTTCTCGCACGTCTTCAAGGGCGTCGAAGCGCTGGCTGGCGAAACCCAGGTCGATGTCGCAAACATCCCGGAGGAATGGCTGCGGAGGCTCGCTGAAAAGCACCTGTCGGACGAGGAGAAAAAACTGGTCGAGGCGCTGGGTGGCTTCGAAAAGCTGATGGAGACGCTGAAGAAACGACTGGAGGAACAAAAGAGCCAGCATCAGGGCGGTTCGAAATGGATCGGCACCGGCGGCACCTCGCCCTTCGGCGCCTATGGCTACAATCCCGAAGGCGTGCGCATCGGCCAGCATGAAAGTCGCAACCGCCGCGCGGTAAAAGTCTGGGACAGGCGCGAGTTCAGGAATTTCGACGATGCCGTCGAGCTCGGCACCCGCAACATCAAGGTCGCGCTGAAGCGGTTGCGCCGCTGGGTGCGCGAAGGCGCCGAAGAGGAGTTCGACCTGCCCGGCACCATCCACGCCACCGCCGAGCGCGGCTATCTTGACATCAAGACACAACCCGAACGTCGCAATGCCGTGAAACTGCTGATGTTCTTCGATGTCGGCGGCTCAATGGACGACCATGTCAGCAGTGTCGAGGAGCTATTCTCGGCCGCCCGCGCCGAATTCCGCCAGCTCGAATATTTCTACTTCCACAACTGCCTCTACGAAGGGGTATGGAGGGACAATCGCCGCCGCCATGCCGAGGTGATTCCGACGTCCGATCTCCTCCATAAGTATGGCCCCGACTATAAGGTGATCGTCGTCGGCGACGCCTCGATGAGCCCTTATGAGATCGCCCAACCCGGCGGCTCGGTCGAGCACTGGAACAAGGAGGCCGGCGCCGTCTGGCTCGGCCGATTGCTGCAGCAATGGCCAAACGCGGTATGGCTCAACCCCGAAGCCGAAAAAAACTGGGGTTTTACCCATTCGATCGCCATGATCCGCGATATCTTTGGCGGCCGCATGTTTCCGCTGACGCTCGCCGGCCTCGAAGCGGCGACGAAGCAACTTTCAAGGAAGCACTGAATGGGCCCACGCAAAACAGGACGGTCGACCTGTTTCCTTTGCCTGCAATGCGGTGTCCAGTTCGCGGCGACAGCGACGCCGCCGCAACATTGCCCGATCTGCGAAGACGAGCGGCAATATGTGCGCTGGGAGGGCCAGGCCTGGATCACGCCGGAAGAGCTCGCGGCCGGCCATCGGATCGTGATGAGGGACGACGCCGGCGTGCTCGGCTTCGGCATAGAGCCGCGCTTCGCCATCGGCCAGCGGGCGTTGCTGGCGCAAACGCCGCACGGCAATGTGCTGTGGGACTGCATCTCGATGGTCAGCGACGAGGCGGTGGCCGAGATCAACCGCCGGGGCGGCCTGGCCGCCATCGCCATTTCGCATTGCCATTATTATTCGGCAATGGTCGAGTGGAGCGAGGCGTTTGGCGGCGTGCCGATTTATCTGCACGCCGATGATCGTCAGTGGATCATGCGGCCGCATCCGGCGATCATCAGCTGGGAAGGCGAAACGCGCGCCATAAACCCGTCGCTGACGCTCATCCGCTGCGGCGGCCACTTTGCCGGTGGCCAGGTGCTGCACTGGAAGCGCGACAGCGGCAATGCCATGCTGGCCGGCGACATCCTGCAGGTGACGCCGACGCGCCGTCATGTCACCTTCATGTACAGCTATCCGAACTATATCCCGCTCAACGCGACGAAAGTGCTCGGCATCAAGGCCGCGCTGGAGCCTTTCACGTTCGACCATATCTACGGCGCATGGTGGAACCAGAATGTCATCGGAGACGCAAAGGCGGCATTTTCAGCATCGGTTGCGCGCTATCTCGCGGCCATCGCCTGAGGAATTCGTCGCAGCAGGATAGGAAATACGAGCAAACGCCGTAACAAATGCCTATTTCAGGCGAAGTTGGGAAGGCAACCCAAATAGCGACATAAGCTAAGAGGAAAAAATGGACAGCCACACCTACCCCGTTACCCGCACCGATGCCGAATGGCGCGCCCGGCTGACGCCCGAGCAATATGCGGTGATGCGCAACCACGGCACCGAGCGGCCGGGAAGCTGCGCCCTGCTGCACGAGAAGCGCGCCGGCACCTTCTCCTGCGTCGGCTGCGACCAACCCTTGTTTGAATCCAAGCTGAAATTCGAGAGCGGCACCGGCTGGCCGAGCTTCAACGATCCCGTGCCGGGCTCGGTCGAGACCACCGTCGACCGCAGCTACGGCATGGTCCGTACCGAGTGCCATTGCGCCCGCTGCGGCAGCCATCTCGGCCATGTCTTCGACGACGGCCCGCCGCCGACCGGCCTGCGCTATTGCATCAACGGCGTGGCGCTCAAATTCGAGCCGGCCGCCTGATCGTCAGGCCACAACCACCAGGATCAGCCACAACGTCGCGCCAAGCGTCATCAGCGAGGCCTTGGCGCCACTCGAATTTCCGGCAGTTCGCCAAACGGCAAAGGTCAGGAAGATGTTATAGGGCACCGGCGCGAAATGCACCGCCAGGACTAGCGCAAGCGGCAGCTTCAGCCCAAGCAGAATGAGCGCCGCCACCGACAACGCGACGTTGATTGCTGTGCCGACAACGACCATATCGCGCCAGAACAGCCGATCGAGCGGCACGCCGCCCAGCCAGCGTGAGCGAAAGAAGGCGGCAACGCGCGACATGATCGTCATCGATCGACCGGCTCCCTCGCTCTGCTCACCAGAGCGGTTCGAAGGATTGCGTCTGGAAATCCTGCTTTATTCCTGACCCCGAACTTCGGCAATCGCGCGCTCGAAACGTGAGGCTTCCGTAACCAGCCAGTCGGTCATCGCCGGCCAATTGTCTTCGGCAAAACAATTCACCCGCCACATCGAATTGATGCCGAGGCCGTCGCAACTTTGTTCTGGCCTGAGCTTCAGCCTGTCTTCGATGGCCGGCTGGAACGGCTTCAACCGTGACCAGGCTTGCGTGGCACCGAGCTTCTCGTTGCGGCCGAAGAAGACGCCGACATGATTGTGCGCAGGCGCGACATACATGGAAATGACCAATGCGAAGTCGGGCAGCCCACGCTGCCAGAACCACGGTCCGCGCCTCGCCAGCAGAGCCCTTTCATCCGGATGCCGTTCCGCGAACAGCGTCCAGAAGCTGCGTTGGCGGAATTCAGAGGCGCGGCGGGCGCCAAAATCGAATTCGCTCATGGTTCGATGCTCGCTCCAGCATCAGGCCGAGACTGTTGCCGAGACGGTTTCGAAAATTCGCTCTGGCGGGTCGTATGGTGGTGGTTTCGAGAACCGGAGCGCAGCGGACTTTTAGGTCCGTGAGCATCGGAAGCGCCGGAAACACCATCGGATTGCCGCCGGAGTAGAATTTCCAGACAGTCTCTACACCATTCCAAGCGCGGCCTTGTAGAGGTCGAGAATGGATTCCTCTTCTTGCCGCTCGGCCTGGTCTTTCTTGCGCAGCCGGATGATCGACCGCATCGCCTTGGTATCGAAGCCGGTGCCCTTGGCCTCTGCAAACACTTCCTTGATGTCGTCGGCAATCGTCTTCTTCTCTTCCTCGAGCCGCTCGATGCGTTCGATGAAGGCGCGCAGCTGGCCGGCGGCAACAGTCTGGCTGGTCTCGGTGATGTCGTCGGCCATATTCTTCTCTCCGCATCGTTTCTCGCCGCGACTCGGGGGTGACCCGAGCGGCGAATTGCAGCGGTTCGATGCCCGACCGCGCGCGGCGGGTCAAGGTGCTATCGATGCGGCATGAAGGGGTTGGGCGCGCCTTAAGGTGTGTTGAGATTCAGGTCAGGCCGAGTCGAAAACGATGGCTGCCGAGAACCGGAGCAGAGCGTACCTGAGTACGTGAGCACCGGAAGCGCAGGAAGCCGGCGTTTACAGGCCGGCATCACCTGAATCTCAACACACCTTACCCGAATGCGATCAGCAGATCCTTGGCATCGATCTGGTCGCCGGCCTTGACCAGCACCTCGGCTATGGTGCCGTCGCGTTCGGCATGCAACGCCGTTTCCATTTTCATCGCTTCGATCGACAGCAGCACGTCACCGGCCTTTACCGCCTGGCCGGCAGCGACCGCAAGCGCCGAGACGACGCCAGGCATGGGCGCGCCGACATGCGCCTCATTGCCCGGCTCCGCCTTGCGCCGTACCTTGGCAGCGGAGGCGCCATGCGCCCGGTCCGGCACCTTCACCCGGCGCGGCTGCCCGTTGAGCTCGAAGAACACGGTGACCATACCCTTTTCGTCGACATCGCCCATGGCAAGGCAGCGCACCACCAGCGTTTTGCCTTTTTCGATATCGACGAAAATCTCGTCTTCCGGCTTCATGCCGTAGAAATAGGTCGGCGTTGGCAGCACGCTGACCGGCCCGTAGGTCTCCTGCGCGGCGGCAAAATCGGAAAACACCTTCGGATACATCAGCCACGACGCGAACTCGAACTCACTGAGCTTGCGCTCGAGTTTTTCCTCGACCTCCGTGCGACTGGCCTTGAGGTCCGCCGGTTTGAGCAGCGAACCTGGCCGCACCGTGATCGGCTTTTCGCTCTTCAGCACCTTCTTCTGCAATGACTTTGGCCAGCCGCCCGGCGACTGGCCGAGATCGCCGCGCAACATCGACACCACCGAATCCGGGAAGGCGATGTCCCGCGCCGGATTCTCGACGTCGGCGACGGTCAAGTCCTGGCTCACCATCATCAGCGCCATGTCGCCGACGACCTTGGACGACGGGGTCACCTTGACGATGTCGCCGAACATCAGATTGACGTCGTGATAGGTCTGCGCCACTTCATGCCAACGTGTCTCCAGCCCGAGCGAGCGCGCCTGTTCCTTGAGGTTGGTGAACTGCCCGCCCGGCATTTCATGCAGATAGACCTCCGATGCCGGCCCCTTCAGGTCGCTTTCAAAGGCGGCGTACTGGTTGCGCACCGCCTCCCAGTAGAACGAGATGTGCCTGATCCATTGCGGGTCGAGACCCGGGTCGCGCTCGGTGCCTTTCAGCGCCTCGACGATCGAACCCAGGCACGGCTGCGAGGTGTTGCCCGATAGCGAATCCATCGCCGCGTCGATGGCGTCGACGCCGCTCTCCACCGCCGCCAGCACGGTTGCCGCCGACAGGCCGGATGTGTCGTGGGTGTGGAAGTGGATCGGCAGGTCCGTCGCCTCACGCAGCGCCTTGAACAGCACGCGGGCCGCCGCCGGTTTCAAAAGCCCGGCCATATCCTTGACGGCGATGATATGGGCGCCTGCCGACTGCAGTTCCCTGGCCAGGCCGACATAATATTTCAGATCGTATTTGGCCCGCGCCGGATCGAGTATGTCGCCGGTATAACAGATCGCCGCTTCGATCAGCTTGCCCTCGGCGCCGACCGCATCCATGGCGACGCGCATGTTCTCGACCCAGTTCAGGCAGTCGAAGACGCGAAACAGGTCGATGCCGCCGGCAGCGGCCTGGCGGACGAAATGCTGGACGACGTTGTCGGGATAGTTGGTATAGCCAACGCCATTGGCGCCGCGCAGAAGCATCTGCAGAAGAAGGTTGGGTGCCGCCTCGCGCACTTTGCTCAGCCGCTCCCATGGGTCCTCGGTGAGAAAGCGCATGGCGACGTCGAATGTGGCGCCGCCCCAGCATTCGAGCGACAACAGCTGCGGCAGAGCACGCGCATAGGTGCCGGCAATTCCGGCGATGTCATAGGTGCGCACACGCGTCGCGAGCAAGGATTGATGCCCGTCGCGCATTGTCGTGTCGGTGACCAGCACCTCTTTTTGCTCGCGCATCCACGCGGCGAATTTCTCCGGCCCGAGCACGTCGAACTTCTGCTTGCTGGCTTGAGGCACATTGCCGTTGAGATATGGCACCACCGGCGGCGCCGCATCGGCCTTTGGCTGCGGCCGGCCGCGCGTCTCGGGATGGCCATTGACCGAAACATCGGCAAGATAGTTGAGCAGCTTGGTCGCGCGGTCCTGCCGCTTCACACTGGCGAACAGTTCCGGCGTCGTGTCGATGAACTTGGTGGTGTAGGAATTGTCGGCGAAGCTCGGGTGATTGATGATCGCCTCGAGGAAGGTGAGATTGGTCGCCACGCCGCGGATACGGAATTCGCGCAGCGCCCGGTTCATGCGGGCAATGGTCTCGGCCGGCGTCGGCGCCCACGCCGTCACCTTTTCCAGCAGCGGATCGTAGAAGCGGGTGATCACCGCGCCCGAATAGGCGGTGCCCCCATCAAGGCGGATGCCGAAGCCGGTGGCACCGCGATAGGCGGTGATGCGGCCATAATCGGGGATGAAATTATGTTCGGGATCTTCCGTGGTGATGCGGCACTGCAGGGCGTGACCGTTGAGCCTGATGTCCTTTTGCGCCGGCACGCCCGATTCCGCCGTGCCGATGGCAAAGCCGTCGAGTATATGGATCTGCGCCTTGACGATGTCGATGCCGGTCACCTGTTCGGTGACGGTGTGCTCGACCTGGATGCGCGGATTGACCTCGATGAAATAGAATTTTCCGGTGTCGGCATCCTGCAGGAACTCGACCGTGCCGGCGCCGATATAGCTGGTTTGGCGCGCAATTCTCAGCGCGTAGCCGCAAAGCTCTTCGCGTTGTGACATTTCGAGATACGGCGCCGGCGCCCGCTCGACGACCTTCTGGTTGCGGCGCTGGATCGAACAGTCGCGCTCGAACAGGTGCACGGCGTTGCCTTGGCGGTCGCCCAGCACCTGCACCTCGACATGGCGGGCGCGCTCGATCAGCTTTTCGAGATAGACCTCGTCCTTGCCGAAAGCCGCCTTCGCCTCACGCTTGCCTTCCATGACCTCGCGGGCGAGATCGGCCTCGGAGCGGATGGCGCGCATGCCGCGGCCGCCGCCGCCCCAGGATGCCTTGAGCATCACCGGGTAGCCGATCGTCTTGGCGAGTTCCCTTACCGCCGCCATGTCGTCCGGCAAGGGATCGGTAGCGGGAATTACCGGCACGCCGACTTCGATCGCGAGATTGCGCGCGGCGACCTTGTTGCCCAGCCTGCGCATCGTATCGGGTTTTGGCCCGATGAAGATGATGCCGGCCTTGGCGCAGGCCTCGGCGAATTCCGGGCTCTCCGACAGCAGCCCGTAACCCGGATGGATGGCGTCGGCGCCCGAAAGCCTGGCGACGCGGATAACCTCCTCGATCGACAGATAACTTTCGATCGGCCCCATATCCCTGGCCAGATGCGGCCCGCGCCCGACCTGGTAACTTTCGTCGGCCTTGAAGCGATGCAGGGAGTATTTGTCCTCCTCTGCCCAGATCGCCACGGTTTTAAGGCCGAGCTCATTGGCCGCGCGGAAGACGCGGATGGCTATTTCGGAGCGGTTGGCGACAAGGATCTTCGAGATTGCCAAGGACAGGGCTCCGGACGCGGGGAAGGGAACTGCCGGACATGATTACCGCGAAAATGCTGCAGTGCAAACAAAATCGAAAAGAGGGATTAAACCGATTTAGTATGGCCTAGTGTCGACCCGGACAACGCCTGGGGCAGTCCGGATCCAGGCATTTGGGAAACCCCCATGAAAAATGCCCGGCGCGAGGCGCCGGGCATTCTCATACAGCAACGTCCGGTTATTTGCCGGGTTCGTTCTCGACATAGGTGTACTTGCCGTCGTCACCCTTCTTCCAGGTGTACATGACGTAGTCCGGACGGGTGATATCGCCCTTTGCATCGTAGCCGATCTCGCCGATCGCAGTCTTCCAGGGGCCGGCCGACTTGATGGTCTCGGCTACCTTCTGAGCGTCATCGGCTGAGCCGGTCTTGGTGATGGCGGCCGCGATGATTTCCATCGCTGCGTAGGAGTAGAGGGTATAGGCCTCAGGCTCGAAGCCGGCCGCACGGAACTTCTCGACGAGTTCCTTGGCGTTCGGATTCTTGCGCGGATCCGGAGCGAACGTCATCAGCGTGCCCTCGACGGCGTCGCCGGCGATGGAGGCCAATTCGTTCGAGACGATGCCGTCGCCGGACATGAAGGTTGCCTTGAGGCCCTGGTCGGCGAGCTGGCGTATGATCAGGCCGGCTTCGGTGTGCAGGCCGCCATAGTAGACGACCGAGACGCCCGCATCCTTCATCTTGGCGATGAGGGCCGAGAAATCCTTGTCGCCGACATTGATGCCTTCATACATGGCCTCAGTCACGCCGTTGGCTGCGAGCGCCTTCTTGGTTTCGTCGGCGAGGCCCTGGCCATAAGGCGTCTTGTCATGGATGACAGCGATCTTGGCATCCTTGAAGTTCGCCGCGAGATAGTCGCCAGCGACCTTGCCCTGCTGATCGTCGCGTCCGCAGGTGCGGAAGGTGTTCCACATGCCACGTTCGGTGAACTTCGGATTGGTCGCGGCCGGCGTGATCTCGAGGATGCCGTTCTCGGCGTAGACTTCCGACGCCGGGATCGAGACGCCGGAGTTGAAGTGGCCATCGACGTACTTGACGCCGTCGGCGACGAACTTGTTGGCGACCGAGATGCCTTGCTTGGGATCGGAGACGTCGTCGCCGACTTCAAGCTTGAGCTGCTGGCCAAGAACGCCGCCCGCCGCATTGATATCGGCGACTGCCTGTTCGGCACCCTTCTGAAGCTGGGCACCGAACGCTGCGTTCGGACCGGTGATCGGACCGGCAACGCCGATCAGGATGTCAGCCCACGCGTTGCCGCTGAACGCGACAAGCGCGGTCAGTGCGACGGCGGACAAAAGTGACTTTTTCATTGAAACGCTCCCATTTACCGAGTGGGCGTGGATGTTGCTTTCATGCGATGCCCACTCTTGCTCGCAGAAAGAGTACTTTGCCGATTTTCAGGCACTTGTCACGCCGATTCATCCCTGAAACGCCGTTAATGATAAATGTCAACCTTTCGGTTTCCAGCTCAAAAGAGAGGCTCTTTCGTAAAGCCAATTATACTGCGTTACCATCTGGTTCGTGCGCGTGTATTGGTAGCCAATGAAGCCCAATATCATCAGCACGATGGTATCGACCACGTAGTAATGCAGCGAAAACATCGTTCCGCCGAACAGCGCATGATGGATGAATCTTACGCCGATGCCGAGCCCCAGCATATAGGCGAATAGCTGGGCGAAGCTGCGCCATGTCTGGGCACACGCCTTGCCCGTCATCCAGGCCGCCCAGCCGCCGAGCAGGCAGGTGACGAAAAAGAACTGCCAAATCGAGGGTTCCTCATAAAGAATGCCCTGCATGATGAAGACTCCTGAAACTCAGTGATGGCCGCCCTCGAGATAGGCGGCGCGCACTTCCGGATTGGCGAGCAGTTCCTTGCCGGTGCCGCTCATCGTCACATTGCCGTTGACCATGACATAGCCGCGCGTGGCGAGCTTCAGTGCGCCGAAGGCGTTCTGCTCGACCAGGAACACGGTCAGTCCCTGCGTGCGGTTCAGCTCGCGAATGGCGTTGAATATCTGCTTGACGATCAGCGGCGCCAGGCCTAGCGACGGCTCATCCAGCAAGAGCAGCTTCGGCCTTGCCATCAGCGCGCGGCCGATCGACAGCATCTGCTGCTCGCCGCCCGAAAGCGTGCCGCCACGTTGGCTGACGCGTTCCTTGAGCCGCGGGAACAGCGTAAAGACCCTTTCGACATCCTCGTCGTAATGCTTGAGACCGTCGAGGCTGGCGCCCATCTGCAGGTTTTCCATCACCGTCATGCGCGGAAAGATGCGCCGGCCCTCCGGCGACTGCGCGATACGCATGCGCGCGATCTCGTGGGTTGGCATCTGGGTGATATCGGTGCCGGCGAAGGTGATAGTGCCGGCACGAGCGCGCGGAGCACCGAAGATGGTCATCATCAGTGTCGATTTGCCGGCGCCGTTGGCGCCGATCAGCGCCACGATCTCGCCCTGTTTGACGGTGACGTCGACGCCGTTCAGCGCCCTGATGTTGCCGTAGTAGGTCTGGACGCCCTTGATATCGAGCAGCGTTGTGCCGGCCATTATTTCCGCCCCCCACGCCGATTAGAGGTGCCGGGAGTTTTCGACTTCGCCGGAGCCTTGCCCGGCTTTGCCGTGGAAGATTTCGCGGCCGATTTGGCTTTGGCCGGCGATCCGGACTTTGCAGCAGCAGCGCTCGACCTTGCATCGATCTGCCCGGCCTTCGAAGCGCCCTTTGACACTGTGACGCGTTCGCCCTCGCTATGGCCGACCGTGTCGGCCACCGGTCCGGCAAGATAGGAAGACGATGTGCCCGGTCCATGCGCGGCATCCGGACCCGTATCCAGTTGCTCGATGACGTCCTCGTCGCCGACTTCGGTCAGTACCGTCTCGACGTCCTCGTCTTCGACGCCGAGATAGGCGGCAATGACGCGCGGGTCGGTTCGTACCGATTGCGGGTTGCCGTCGGAGATCTTGCGCCCGTATTCGAGGACGACGACATGGTCTGAAATCTGCATGACCACCGCCATGTCGTGCTCGATCAAAAGGATCGAGGTGCCGGTGTTGTCCTTGATGTCCATCAGCAGCGCATTGAGCGCCGCCGATTCCTTCGGATTAAGGCCGGCGGCCGGCTCGTCTAGGCACAAAAGCTCAGGGCCGGTGCACATGGCGCGAGCAATTTCGAGCCGTCGCTGCGCGCCATATGGCAGATCGCCGGCAGGATCGTCGGCGCGGTCGACGAGATCGGCCTTCTCCAGCCAGTGCTCGGCGAGTTCAACGGATTCCGCCGAAGCCTGTCTGTATCCGCTATAACCGAACAGGCCGAGAACGGTATAGCCGGACGCCTTCATCAGTTTGTTGTGCTGGGCCACCAGCAGGTTCTCCAGCAGCGTCATGCCCGAGAACAGGCGGATGTTCTGGAAGGTGCGCGCCACCTTGGCCCGCGCCGGGATCTCATGGTTCGGCAGGCGTTCGAGCAGGAAGGTCGAGCCGTCGCGCCGGTTGAGCGTGATCATGCCTTCCGACGGCTTGTAGAAACCGGTGATGCAATTGAACACGGTGGTCTTGCCGGCGCCGTTGGGGCCGATCAGCGCGGTGATCTCGCCACGTTTGGCCTGGAATGACAAATCGCCGATGGCGATGAGACCGCCGAACTTCATCGACAGATGCTCGACCTGCAGGATGGCATCGTTCACGGAGGGGCTCGCGTTCATCAGCCGTGTCCCTCCTTGGTGAAGGACCCGGACACCGCCCTGCGCACCTTGAGGAAGGCTGTCGGCTCGCGGCTGCCGACGAAGCCACGCGGCTTCCACAGCATGACGATGACCATGGCCATGCCGAACAACAGCATGCGATAAAGCTCCGGCGTGAAGTCGGGGCCGAACCCGGGTATGACCTTGATGTTGCCCCAACTCAGGCCGGTCTTGAGGAAATCCAGTTCGCGCAGGATTTCCGTGCCGCCGATCATCACCATGGCGGCGACGGCAATGCCGACCAGCGAGCCCATGCCGCCAAGCACGACGATGGCAAGGATGATCGCCGATTCCAGGAAGACGAAGGATTCCGGGCTGACGAAGCCTTGCCGCGCGGCGAAGAACGAGCCGGCAAAGCCACCGAACATCGCGCCCGTGGCAAAGGCCGTGAGCTTGGTGGTGGTGGTGTTGATGCCGAGCGAGCGGCAGGCGATCTCGTCCTCGCGCAGCGCTTCCCAGGCGCGGCCGACCGGCAGGCGCCTGAGCCTCACCGTGACGAAGGCGGTCAGCAGGCAGAGTCCAAGGATCAGGTAGTAGAGGAAGATCTTGTAGTAGGCACCGGACTGCGCGATGCCGAGCACCTTGGAGATGTAGTTCGGGTCGGAGACGTTGAACGACATCAGGCCGAAGAACGAGACCTTCGGGATGCCGGAAATCCCGGCCGAGCCGTTGGTCACTTCGCGCCAGTTGATAATCACCAGCCTTATGATCTCGCCGAAAGCGAGCGTCACGATCGCGAGATAGTCACCGCGCAGGCGCAACACAGGGAAGCCCAGCATCACGCCCCAGAATGCAGCCATCAGGCCGGCGGCGGGCAGTAGGATCCAGAAGGAAAGGCCGTAATGCGTGCCGAGCAACGCATAGGCATAGGCACCGACGGCGTAGAAGGCGACATAGCCTAGGTCCAGCAGGCCGGCCAAGCCAATAACGATATTCAACCCCCAGGCCAGCATCACGTAGATCAGGATCTGGATGCCGAAATTGTCGACATACTTCAGCGAACCCTGGAAACCGGCCGCCATGGACCCGGCATATAGCGCCAGCACCAACACCACGATAATCGGGTAGAGCGCCAGTGCGGTTATGCCCAATGCCGAGAAATGAGAATGAATGAAGGCCCGGAACCGATATATCAGCCAGGCTAGCGCATAGATGATTGCAAGTGCCCGCAGGAACCGCACAAAATCGGAAAGTTCCGGCCCTAAAGCCTCGGTCAGGAAGCCCCTGAGCGCGAGCAGAATAACGGCGACGGCGAGCGCCACGATGAACGCGGGAAGGCGGAAGAATCGCGAAGCCAGGCTGACCGGCAGCAGGCCGGTAGCGACGTCGACGATCTTCTGGTTCGCCAGGAAGGGCTGGCCATAGGCGACATAAAGGAAGCGTCCGGCCATGGTGGCGATCACGACGCCGGCGAGCAAGCCCCAGCGCTGCACCAGGATCAGTTCGTTGGAGATGTTCTGGTCGGTCTTCAGGCCGATGAACAGCACGAACAGGCCAAGCGAGATGGCGCCGGCATAGAGCGCTTCGCGAAAAGCGCGCTGGACCGGGGTGGCGACGACGGTGCTTTCCGGAGACACGGTAACCGCCATGATCTCAGACCTTTTCGACTTCTGGCCGGCCGAGAATGCCGGAAGGCAGGAAGATCAGCACGATCGCCAGGATGGAGAAGGCGGCGACGTCCTTGTAGTCGATCGAGAAATAAGCCGACCACATGCTTTCGATGAAGCCAATCATCAGGCCGCCGAGCACGGCGCCGGGCAGTGAGCCGATACCGCCGAGCACCGCGGCAGTAAACGCCTTCACACCCGGCGTAAAACCGTCGGAAAACACCACCACGCCGTAATACATCAGGAACAACGTGCCGGCGACGGCGGCGAGGGCGGCGCCCATGATGAAGGTGATCGAGATGGTGCGATCGACGTCGACGCCGAGCAGTGCGGCCATCTTGCGATCCTGCTCGCAGGCGCGCTGCGCCCGGCCGAGCGAGGTCTTGTTGACCAGGTACCAGAACACCGCGAGCAGGACTATGGTGACCAGGACGATGATGATCTGCTTCAGCGAGACGCT
Organism: Mesorhizobium sp. M0904; assembly: GCF_040319475.1. Classification (NCBI taxonomy): domain Bacteria; kingdom Pseudomonadati; phylum Pseudomonadota; class Alphaproteobacteria; order Hyphomicrobiales; family Phyllobacteriaceae; genus Mesorhizobium; species Mesorhizobium sp. M0904. Next base: position 130,095 of record NZ_JAMYOC010000007.1, read on the forward strand.
GATGCCTTCGATGTTGTAGACCGTGGACACCATTGGCGGGACCGGCTTGTTGCGCGGCCCTTGCGTCACCTGGACGAAATTGGACAGCGCAATCGACATGCCGATCGCAGTGATCAGCGGCGCCAGCCGGAATGAACCACGCAAAGGCCGGTAGGCCACCTTCTCGATCGTCCAATTATACAGGCTGGTCAGCAGCATCGCGACGATCATCATGATCAGCAGCGCAACGACGATCGGCAGCGAATAGAACAACGCACCGAGGATAAGGAAAACGATGAGTGCGGTGAAAGCGCCGATCATGAAAATGTCGCCATGGGCGAAATTGATCATGCCGATGATGCCGTAGACCATCGTATAGCCGATCGCTATCAGCCCATAGATCGATCCCAGCGTCAGCCCGTTGATAAGCTGCTGGACAAAATACTGCATGCTGTCGTGGCTCCCCTGGAATGTCGCCCATGCAGACGCATTCCTTTTCGTATTTTCCCTAGTCGTAAAGTTTCGAGCCCGGATTGCAACGTGATTTTTCGATCATTACGCGTGTTTTCGCCGCACGCCGTCCGATTGCCCGTTTTGTTCCCGTCCGCCCCCTGGACCATCGCGGACCCTACCATTGGCCTAACGCAATGTCTTTGACGATTCAATCGCTCTATGCGCCCCATGTCGAAGAAATCGCCGTCAAAATAAGTTGATGGGCGGGATCGTTGCGCCGTCAAAGGCAATCCGTTTGCGCTCTCTGTCTTTCCCTAACGTCAGCGTTTTCTCTATTTGACGACGAAGCCGTGTGCAAACGGGTCGCGGTCGTCGATGAAGATCGTGTTCAATCCAGTCATCCGCGCCCACCCGCCGATCGACGGAATGATTGCCGGCTTGCCGGCGACGGTGACCTCTTTCTCCACCCTGCCCTTGAACAGCGACCCGATGATCGATTCATGGACGAAGTCGTCGCCGACCCCAAGCTTGCCCTTGGCGTGAAGCTGCGCCATCCGCGCCGAGGTGCCGGTGCCGCAGGGCGAGCGGTCGATTGCCTTGTCGCCGTAGAAGACGGCGTTGCGGGCATCGGCTTGCGGGTTGGCCGGCGCGCCGGTCCACAATATGTGCGACAGCTTGTCGATGCCGGGATTCTCCGGGTGGACGAAGGAATATTTCTCGTTGAGCCGCTGCCGCACCACCGGGCTCCAGGCGATCAGCTCGCCGGCCGAATGGTCGGCCATGTCGCGATAGTTCTTTTGCGGTTCGACGATGGCGTAGAAATTGCCGCCGTAGACGACATCGACGCTGACCTCGCCGAGCCCGGGGCATTCGACCGTCAGTCCCTCGGCATAGAGGAAGGAAGGCACATTGGTGATGCGCACCTCCTCGACATAATCGCCGACTTGGCTGTACTCGGCGACGACCACGCCCGCCGGCGTATCCAGCCTGAGCACGCCCGGCGTCTTCGGCTTGATCAATCCATTTTCGACGGCAAAGGTCACCGTGCCGATGGTGCCGTGGCCGCACATCGGCAGGCAGCCCGAGGTTTCGATGAACAGGATGGCGATGTCGCAATCTTCGCGCGTCGGCGGATAGAGGATCGAGCCGGACATCATGTCATGGCCGCGCGGCTCGAACATCAGGCCGGTGCGGATCCAGTCGTATTCGGCCAGGAAATGCGCCCGCCGCTCCATCATCGTCGAGCCGTTGAGCAGCGGTCCGCCGCCGGCGACCAGCCGCACCGGATTGCCGCAGGTGTGGCCGTCTATGCAGAAGAAGGAATGCTTGGCCATGCCGGCTCCCAACTGAATGTCTTCAATCTCAAAACCGTTGCGGGCTGAACGGACCGAGATCGAGCGATGGACTCTGCCCGAGAACGAGCTCGCGGATCAAGCGTCCGGTCGCCGCGGCCTGGGTCAGGCCGAGGTGACCATGGCCGAAACCGTACACCACCGACGGCGTTTTTTGCGACTGCCCGATCACCGGCAGCGAATCCGGCAGCGACGGCCGGAACCCCATCCATTCGCGCCCATTGGCCGGATCCAGTCCCGGCAGGAATTTCTGCGACTTTTCGAGCAGCGCTTTCGAGCGCGCATAATTGGGCGGCCTTTCAAGCCCGCCGAGTTCGACCGCACCACCGACGCGCAGACCCGTCTCGAGCGGCGTGATGACGAAGCCATGCCCGGAAAAGATCAATTGCCGCCTTACGTCGAAGGCAGTCTTCGGCAGCGTCGTGTTGTAGCCACGCTCGGTCTCCAGCGGGATTCCGTCGCCGAGATGTCTCGCCAACAGGTGCGACCAGGCCCCGGCAGCGATGACGAGATGCTTCGCCCGTCGCCTCGTGCCGTCGGCCATGGTCAGGATCGCGCCGTCCTGTCCCGCCTCGACACGCTTGATCCGGGCCCTTTCGAACCCGGCGCCCAACCTCTCGGCATAGGCCCATAACGCCTTTCCAAGCCGCTTGGGGTCGGCGACGGTTTTCCACCCCGGCACGAACGTTCCCTTGACGAAGCGCGGCGACAGACCGGGCTGCAAGGCGGCGAGAGCGCTCCCCTCGACATGGCTGAAGCCGATGCCGAAGCGCTGCCTTGCCGCCCAGCCGGGCAGTGAGGCCTTGAACTCGGCTTCGCTTTCGTAGAGTTCGAGCGAGCCGTCCTCATGCAGCATCGGCCGTGTGCCGGAACGGTCGAGCAAACCCATCCATTCCGCCTCGGCGAGCTTCATCATCCCGGCCTGTGCGGCAAGGCCGGCTTCATAGCGGTCGCTTCGGCCGGCGCGCCAGAAGCGGACCAGCCAGGGCAGCAGCTTCAGCAGATAGGCGGGTGGGATGCTGAGCGGGCCGAGCGGGTCGGCGAGCCATTTCGGCAGCTGCCTGATCATCCCCTTGTGGGCGAGCGGCAGCACGTCGGAGAAGGCAAAGGCGGCGGCATTGCCGGAACTGGTCTCCTCGCAGATCCCCGTCCGATCGAAGATCGTGACGTTTCGCCCCGCCTCGGCCAGAAATGCGGCAGCGCAGATGCCGATAATGCCGCCACCAATGATGGCGACATCGAGCGTAGCATTGTCATTCATTGGCGTGCGCCGCGCTGCACATCTGCAAACACCCTCGAAGGCACTGGATCAGAATGCCGGCAGTTGCGGCCGCACGGCCAGCGCATCCCTGACGACCTTTTCGACTGCCTTGCGCCGCTCGCCGGACAATGGCTGGCGCGGCATGCGCACGCGGTCGTTGGTGTTGATCGCCAAGACTTCGGCGAGCTTGATGTTCTGCACCAGATAGGTCGAGACGTCGAGGTCGAGCAGCGGCCGGAACCAGCGGTAGATCTTCAACGCCTCCTCGCGGCGGCCCTGTCTCATCAGCTGGTAGATGGCGACGGTCTCGCGCGGGAACGCGGTGACCAAGCCCGCCACCCAGCCGATGGCGCCGACCGACAGCGCCTCAAAGGCGAGATTGTCGACGCCGGTGAACAGGTCGTAGCGGTCGCCGAGGCGGTTGATGATCTCGGTCGAGCGGCGGATGTCGTCCGAGGACTCTTTTATGGCGACGAAGCGCTGGTCCTTGGCCAACTCCTCCATCTGGTCGACGGTGACGTCGACGCGATAGGCAAGCCGGTTGGAGTAGATCATCACCGGCAGGTCGCCGGCCGCGGCGACGGCGCTGAGTGCCGCGACCGTCTCCTCGGCATTGGTATGGTAGATTGGGCTTGGCACCACCATCAAACCGTTGGCGCCTTCCTTGGCGGCGCGGCGTGCGATCGCCGCCGCCTCGCGTGTACCGGCCTCGTTGACCGTCAACAGCACCGGTTTTTTGCCGGCGATCTTCTGGGCGGTCTTCAGCACCGCGATCTTCTCGTCATGCGACAGCATCGGGCCTTCGCCGAGCGACCCGCAGACGATGATGCCGTCACAGCCGGCCTCCATCTGCAGCGCAAAGCAGCGCTCCATCTCGGCATGGTCGAGGCCGTCGTCCTCGGTGAATTTGGTCGTAACGGCGGGGAAGACTCCGGCCCACATATCGATCGCTCCATCTGATATATCAGTCGTATATTTCTTAAGAAGCCGACTGTCAACGTTGAATCTGATATGATATATCAACAATATATCAGGAGAAGCCGCATTGGTATATGACAGGCCGGGCTCCGAGCCGGCAACTGCGAAGGCCTACCGCAGGCTCGAGCACATGATCGTAACTCTCGAGCTGGCGCCGGCGAGCTTCATCACCGAGGGGGCGCTGATCGACAGGCTCGGCCTCGGCCGCACCCCGGTTCGCGAAGCGATCCAGCGGCTGGCTTGGGAGGGGCTGCTCGAGGTCCGGCCGCGCGCCGGCATTGCCATTGCCCCGCTGCACCCCGGCGACTGGCTGCGTGTCCTCGACGCCCGCCGTGGCGTCGAGGTGGTGCTTGCCCGCTCGGCCGCTCGCTTCGTCACCCGCGAGGCCGCCGACCTGTTCCATGACGCTGCCCTTGCCATGCAAAAGGCGGTGATTTCGGAAAATGTGTTTTACTTCATCCAGGCCGACAAGGCGCTCGACGAGGCGCTGGCGCTGGCTGCCGACAACCCGTTCGCCGCGCGCCTGGCGGCGCCCTTGCAAACCCACAGCCGCCGTTTCTGGTTCCGCTACAAGGCCGATACCGGCTTGGCCGAATCCGCCGAGCATCATGTCGCGCTGATCCGCTCGATCCTAGCCGGCGACGAGGAGGCCGCGGCCAAGGACGCCAAGCGCCTGATGGCACTTTTGCGCGGCCATGCCGAGGCAGCTGCCACACGCTGAGCCTGTCATTTCGTCATGCGCCCTGGCCGGGCAGGGCCATCACGTTTTCCCAATTGTCGCCGGCCGCGACGATGCAGCTTCTGCCGGCGATATCGGTGACGACGATACTCCAGGTTCCGGTCTCGGCGACAAAGACTTCCATGACCGCCTCATGACCGATCAGCCCCAAAGCAAACTGCCTTTCCTGGAACTTCTCGCTCAAATGGGCGACGAGCTCGCCATGTTCAACGCAGTATTGATATTGCGCGCTTGCGGTGTTCGTACCCACCGCCAATGCGCCAGCAAGAACCAGGGTTTTCACCCATCCCAACAGCGATTTGTGTGCCATAGGCACCTCCTTTGCCATCGCGTTCCGGCAAAGGAGGGGTTTGACAGCCTCACTTTGCCGGAGCGATCCAGGCCGGTTCCGACGTCATCATCATCGCGTCGTTCCTTTCTGTGTTCCGGTCTGCCATCGGTGGGAACGATTCTAGATGTTCCCATTATGTTCTCGATATATGGTATCGGCAATGGAAAAGCGCAAGCAGGCGCCCAAGCGGGCGCCTGCAGATCCGTTTTACGGTTGTCGCCGAAAGAATGGGCCACCAGGCTGCGCGGCCATGCCGAGGCCGCTGCTACGCGCGAGCGTGGAACCTCATCAGGTGCCTGGCAGCGCCGCTATCGTCATCGCGCTCTCCCAGCCTTCGCCGACTGAAATCACGCAGCTTTGGCCTTTTGTGTCGCTGGCGAGGATGGTCCATGTGCCCTTGTCGGAAACGAAGACTTCAAGCACCACATTCGGATTGACGACGCCGACCGCGCTCGGGTTTTCATGAAACTTCTCGCCGAGCGCCTTCACCATATCGGCGCGTGCCGCACATTGCTCGGCAGCCATTGCCGGGACGGCGGAAAGGGCCATCGCAGCGCAAGCTACAGTCGCCATGAGACGTGTCATCTGACACCTCCTTTGCGCCGGACGATATCCCCGGAGCCGTCACCAGCGCCGTTGGTTGATCTGCCAGCGTCTGCTTCGCGGCAGGACTGCAACCTAAGAAGATTGCTGCCTTCTTGGTTCCATCACATTAGTGTTCATGCCGATGAAGACCGCGACGAAAAAAAGGCCCGGGTCGAGCCCAGGCCTTCTTTTTCCGCGACCTGGATCAGTTCATCGTCGGGATGACGAATTCGGCGCCATCCTTCACGCCGGCCCGCGCGCCCGAAGCCGAAGGCGAGGACGCGCAGACAGAAAACCGTCCGGCTAATTCATCGTCGGAATGACGAACTCGGCGCCATCCTTCACGCCGGCCCGCGCGCCCGAAGCGGAAGGCGAGGACGCGCAGACAGAAAACCGTCCGGCTAATTCATCGTCGGAATGACGAATTCGGCGCCATCCTTCACGCCGGCCCGCGCGCCCGAAGCCGAAGGCGAGGACGCGCAGACAGAAACCCGTCCGGCTAATTCATCGTCGGAATGACGAATTCGGCGCCATCCTTCACGCCGGACGGCCAGCGCGACGTCACCGTCTTGGTCTTGGTGTAGAAGCGGAACGCGTCCGGCCCGTGCTGGTTGAGGTCGCCGAAGGAGGACGCCTTCCAGCCGCCAAACGTATAGTAGGCGATCGGCACCGGGATCGGCACGTTGATGCCGACCATGCCGACCTGGACCCGCGAGGCGAAGTCGCGCGCCGCATCGCCGTCGCGGGTGAAGATAGCGACGCCATTGCCCATCTCGTGCTCGTTGGCGAGCCTGATCGCGTTCTCGTAGGTCGGTGCGCGCACCACCGACAGCACCGGCCCGAAGATTTCTTCCTTGTAGATGCGCATGTCGGCGGTCACATTGTCGAACAGGCAGCCGCCCATATAGTAGCCGTTCTCGTAACCCTGCATGGAAAAGCCGCGTCCGTCGACGACCAGCTTGGCGCCTTCCTTGACGCCGGTGTCGACATAGGACTTGACCCGCTCCAGCGCCTGCGCCGTGACCAGCGGGCCGAAATCGGCGGAAGAATCTGTCGACGGACCGACCTTCAGGCTCTCGACGCGCGGCACCAGTTTTTCCATCAGCCGGTTGGCGGTGTCGTTGCCGACCGGAACGGCCACCGAGATCGCCATGCAGCGCTCGCCGGCCGAGCCGTAGCCGGCGCCGATCAGCGCGTCGACGGTCTGGTCCATGTCGGCATCCGGCATGATGATCATGTGATTCTTGGCACCGCCGAAGCACTGCACGCGCTTGCCGGCCGCGCAGCCGCGCGAGTAGATGTACTGGGCGATCGGTGTCGAGCCGACGAAACCGATGGCCTTGATGTCGGGATCGTCGAGGATGGCGTCGACCACTTCCTTGTCGCCGTTGACGACATTGAGGATGCCCGCCGGCAGGCCGGCCTGGATGAACAGTTCGGCAATGCGCATCGGCACGCCCGGGTCGCGCTCGGACGGCTTGAGGATGAAGGCATTGCCGCAGGCGATGGCCGGCGCGATCTTCCACAGCGGGATCATCGCCGGAAAATTGAACGGCGTGATGCCGGCGACGACGCCGAGCGGCTGGCGCATCGAATAGACGTCGATGCCGGGGCCTGCGCCATCGGTGAACTCGCCCTTCATCATGTGCGGCGCACCGATGCAGACCTCGACCACTTCGAGGCCGCGCTGGATGTCGCCCTTGGCGTCGGCGATGGTCTTGCCGTGTTCGCGCGCCAATATCTCGGCCAGCGCGTCATACTCCTTGGCGATCAGCTCGAGGAACCGCATCAGGACGCGCACGCGCCGCTGCGGGTTGGTCGCCGCCCAGCCGGGCTGTGCCGCCTTGGCGTTTTCGACCGCCGCGCGCAATTCCGCCTGCGAAGCCAGCGCCACCGTGCCGCGCACCGTGCCGTCCATCGGCTGCATGACGTCCTGCTTGCGGCCGCTGGTTCCGGCGACGCGCTTGCCGCCGATGAAATGACCGTATTCGATCATGGTCTCTCTCCCTGGTTCGTGATTAGGCATTGTCCGCCTTTGCGAGAGCGATGGCAACGCGAGCGAAAACGCAACCGTTGTGCAGAAAATAGATAGCAGTGGGTGTCTGTGCATCAAATCGCGCAAATGATAGAGATGTGTGGTGTACGCCATGGGATAGAGAAATTGAGTTTCTTCGCCGTCGAGCGCTGCCGTAATCGTCATCATCCGGACCATCCCGATGAACTGGGATGATGCCCGCATCTTCCTTGCCGTGGCGCGGGCCGGTCAGATCCTCGGCGCCGCCAGGCGGCTGGAGCTTAATCACGCGACCGTCTCGCGCCGCATCGCCGCCCTCGAGGATGCGCTCAGGACAAAACTGTTTCGCCGGCTTACCACCGGCAGTGAGCTGACGCCGGCGGGCGAGCGTTTCCTCGAGATCGCCGAACGCATGGAGGGCGACATGATCGCCGCGCGCTCGACTGTTTCAGGCGAAGGCGACGACGTGTCGGGCACCGTGCGGATCGGCGCGCCAGACGGTTTTGGCGTCGCCTTCCTGGCCAGGCGCCTCGGCGCGCTGACCGCTCTGCACCGTGAACTCACCATCCAGCTGGTGCCGGTGCCACGCTCCTTCTCTTTGTCACGGCGCGAGGCCGACATTGCCATCACCGTCGAGCGGCCGACGGAAGGCCGCCTGGTGGCGGGAAAGCTGGTCGACTACACGCTCGGCCTGTTCGCGTCGCGTGCCTACGCCGACACGCATGGCCTGCCCGGAACCGCCGCCGAGCTAGCGCAGCATACGCTGATCGGCTACGTGCCGGATCTGATCGTCAGTCCCTCGCTCGACTACGCGGCCGAATTCAGCGCCGACTGGCGCACCAGCTTCGCCATTTCCTCCGCGCTCGGCCAGGCCGAAGCGGTGCGTTCCGGCGCCGGGATCGGCATACTGCACACCTTCGTTGCCCGCTCGATGCCGGAGCTGGTGCCTCTCGATATCGTCGCACCCATACGCCGCGCCTACTGGCTGGTCTATCATGAATCGGTCAGGCCGCTGCGCCGCGTCCAGGTCGTCGCGAGCTTCATTACCAAGGCCGTCGAACGGGACAGGGGTTTGTTCGCATGAGCCTGCCGGCCGCTGGCTGTCTTAGCTGGTGGGCGTCTTACTTGGCGTATCGTCCGGGCCCGAGATCGCCGACGTCGATGTCGGGCACCCGGCTGGAGATGATGTCGGCCAGAACCTTAGCCGAGCCGCAGGCCATGGTCCAGCCGAGTGTGCCATGGCCGGTGTTGAGATAGAGATTGGAGAAATCGGTGCGGCCGATCAGCGGCGGCCCGTCCGGTGTCATCGGCCGCAGCCCGCACCAGAAGGTCGCCGATCGCATGTCGCCGCTGCCCGGAAACAGGTCGCCGACCGAATGTTCGAGCGTGCGGCGCCGCGATTCGTGCAGCCGCAGGTCGAAGCCGGAAATCTCCGCCGTGCCGCCGACCCGGATACGATCGCCGAGCCGGGTGATCGCTACTTTGTAGCTCTCGTCCATCACGGTCGAGACCGGTGCGGCGGCGGCGTCCTTGATCGGCAGGGTGATCGAATAGCCCTTGACCGGGTAGACCGGGATGGGCCGCTTCAGCATGCGCATGAACCGCGCCGAATAGCTGCCCATCGTCATCACATAGGCATCAGCGATCATCCAGCCCTTGCTGGTGCTGATGTTGGTGATGCGATCGCGCTTCTTGACGACGCGCCGTATCTCCGTGTCGTATTCGAAGGTGACGCCGCGTGCCGCGCAAAGCTCGGCAAGCCTGTCGGTAAACATCTTGCAGTCGCCGGTTTCGTCGCCGGGCAACCGCAGGCCACCGACGAATTTTTCGCGCACGCCAGCCAGCGCGGGTTCGGCCGCAATGCAGCCGTCGGGGTCGAGGACCTCGTAGGGGACGCCATAGGTCTTCAGCACCTCGACATCGCCGCCGACGCCGTCGAGCTGCTTTTGCGTTCGGAAAAGCTGCAGCGTGCCCTTGGCACGCTCGTCATAGGCGATGCCGGTCGCCTCGCGCAGCGCCTTCAGCGTGTCGCGGCTGTACTCGGCCAGCGGCACCATGCGCGCCTTGTTCAGCGCGTAGCGTTCAGCCGTGCAATTGCGCAGCATCTTGACCAGCCATATCCACATATGCGGATCGAGGGCCGGTCGCACCACCAGTGGGCCGTGCTTCATCAAAAGCCATTTGATGGCCTTCAGCGGAACGCCGGGCCCGGCCCAGGGCGAAGCATAGCCGGGCGATATCTCGCCGGCATTGGCAAAGCTGGTTTCCAGCGCCGGGCCTTTCTGGCGATCGATCACCGTCACCTGATGGCCGGCCTCGGCAAGAAAATAGGCGGTGGTGACCCCGATCACGCCGCCGCCCAGCACGAAGATCTTCATCGTTTGGTTCTCCGCGGCGGCATCTCGTCGGGATTCGAGACCGGGATCATCGCCGCCTTCTGTCTGCCGGATTCTGTGGCGTCAGCCAAGTGCCGATGCTCAGGGAAAAGACATGCGTGAGGACAACAAGCTTGCGTCCTAGCGATTCACATAGCGCCGGTGGAAACGGTGGCCGAGGCTGGTCAAGACCTCGTAGCCGATAGTGCCGGCCTGGCCGGCTACCTGGTCCACCGTCTGCGACGACGGCCCGATCAGTTCGACGAGGTCGCCGGCCTTCAGCTTGCCGGGCGGCAGTGCGGAAATGTCGAGGATGATCGTATCCATTGAAATCCGGCCGACGAAGGGCAGCCGCACATTTTCGAACCAGGCAGCGGAAGCGGCGCGACGATGCCAGCCATCGCCGTAGCCGAGCGAAATCGTCGCCGCGGCAAGCGGGGCCTTGGCATGGAAAGTGTGGCCGTAGCCGACACCGGCGCCAGCCTCCAGCATCCGCACCTGGATGACCTTGGCCTGCAATCGCACCACCGGCAGCATCGGATTGTCCTTCGCCGGCGTCGGATTGATGCCATAGAGAGCGGCACCCGGACGAACGAGGTCGTAGTGATAGCGCTGCCCGAGAAAAATGCCCGATGAATTGGCAAGCGAAACCGACGCTTCCGGCAGCATCCGGCGCAGCCGTTCGAATTCCAGCCGTTGCTGTTCGTTGGCCGGTTGCTCGGGTTCGTCGGCGCAGGCGAGATGGCTCATCACGAAGGTCAGTTCGACACCGTCGAAGGCCTGTGGATCCCGCGCGACTGCCTTCACCTCGGACAGCGTCATGCCGAGCCGCGACATGCCGCTGTCGACTTGGAGGGCGGCCGGCAGCTTACGGCCCACCCGTCCGGCCATTTCGCGCCATGCCGCGAGTTGGCTGGCGCTGTTGAGTACGCTGCAAAGCCCTGCTGCAACCGCTTCCCTTTCCGCACCCGGCGGAATGCCGTTCAGCACATAAATGGCCGGGCCTGAGCCGAGCGCCTTGCGCAGCAAGATGCCGCCGGCCAAATGCGCAACAAAGAAGGTATTACAACCCTCAGCCATCAGTGCCGCGGCTACCGGCACCGCGCCAATCCCGTAACCGTCGGCCTTGACCACTCCAGCACAACTGACTCCGCCCAGCCGCGCCTTCAGCCGCCGGTAATTCTCACGCACGGCGCCGAGATCGATGGTCAGGATCGCCCCCGCCGCGGCTTCGCTGACCGGTTCGCCCAGGGTGGCGGTCGGCGGAAGAGATTTGCTGGAGATGTCGTTCATGCCGACCTGTTTTAGCGGAAGGCTGGCGGCTACGCCACCAGATGCCGGAACGCCGCCACCACGTCTTCGTAGACCTTGCGCTTGAACGGCACGATCAGGCCCGGCAATTCCAGCATCGGCCGCCACGCCCACCGGTCGAACTCGGCCTTGTGGCCACCCGGCGGCGGATTGATCGCGATCTCGCTTTCGTCGCCGTCGAAGCGGAAGGCAAACCATTTCTGCGTCTGGCCGCGATATCGTCCCTTGAAGGCGACGCCGACCAGATCGGCCGGCAGATCGTATTTGATCCAGTGCGGCGCCTCGGCCAACAACGACACCGAGCGCATGCCGGTCTCTTCGTAGAGTTCGCGCTTGGCCGCGAGCAGCGGCTCCTCGCCATCGTCGATGCCGCCCTGCGGCATCTGCCAGAGCTGTGTCGTTCCGGCGAACTCGCTGTCTGGCTCGGCAATGCGATGGCCGAGCCAGACCAGGCCGTCGCCATTGAGGACCGTCACCCCTACGCAGGGCCGGTAGGGCAGCGTCTCGGGGTCAACGAGCTTGTTCTTTGCCATCTCAGCCTTTTTCCGGATCTATTGCCACCGCCGAAATCGGCACGATCTCGATGCCGCGCTTCTTGGCCTCGGTCACCCAGGAAGACACGGTATCCACCGTCAGGTCGAAGGCCGAGCCGACGCCGACGGCAAACCCTTTCGCCCGCGCCGTCGCTTCCAGCCCGTCCAGTTTCTTCAATATGGCGCCGCGGTCCTGCACCGCGTCGATCGCCGTATCGCCGCCGACGAACGGCACGCCGTCCTTCAGCGCCAATTCGGGTGCCAGGCTGCGCGCTGAGGAACCGTCATCGACATAGGCGAGGCCACGCTTGCCAAGCTCGGCCATCAATGGCCCCATTGCCGTCGCGTCGGCCGAAAAGCGGGCGCCCATATAGTTCATGACGCCGGTGTAGTTGGTCGTTCGCGACAGCGCCCAGCGTAAATTCTTCAAATTCTCGTCCGGCGTCGCAGCCACGGTCAGCGTGTTGCGGCCAGGATTGACGTTCGGATAGTCGAACGGCTCGAGCGGCACCTGCATGATGACCTCATGGCCGCCCTGCCGCGCCACCTGCATCCAGCGGCCGATGCTGTTGCCTTGCGGCGCGAAGGCCAGCGTCACCTCCGCCGGCAGCTTGGCGATGGCTGCCTGCGTGCCGGTCTGCGACACGGCAAGACCGCCGATGACGAGCGCCACGCGTGCACCGCGCGCGCCGGACCACGGCCGCGCATAGACATCGAACGGGCGCCGGCCGTCGGCGGCGCGGATCGGCAGCGGACCGGTCTCGCTGGCCTCGATCAGTGCCTTGTCGGGAATGTGCGCGATCCTGAGGTTCTGGCCGATCGTCGAAGGGTCGCGGATGACGATGGCCGCCTCGGGTGGACCATCGCCCTCCTCGGTCTGGACATGGATGATCTGCGGACCGCCCGTCTTCGGCCCGGTTATGTTGGCGCCGCTTGCGTTGCTTGGCGCTGCCGTTTCGGGCGTCGCCTTGGCGGGCGCCGCGGCGGTATCCGCCGCCGCCGGCGTCTTCGGCGTCGAAACGGCTACTTCCTGCAGCTTCCGGAACGGCTTGTCGCGCAAGGCGATCGCGCTGGAGACGCCGACCACGGACAGCACGACAAGCGCGGCCGCGACCGCACCGGCGCTGATCCCGCTGCCCGAGCGCGACGGCCGGATCGCCTGTCCGAGAGGTCGTTCTATGTCCTTGCCGATATCAGCCAAGCCCGCACCCCCGGCGTGCGCCCCCGAAGTAAAACCTTCTCCGGAGGCGCAAGATCCAAAATGTCGGCGCGTCCCCTTGCTTCACTGGACGCGCAGCATGCCGGCCGCAGCCCCGAATCAAACTGCCGGAGCCTCGCGGCCCCGGCAGCATCGCATCGCTTCGCTCAGGCAGCCAGACCCGTTTGGCCCGGCTTGCCCGCTCTTACTGGTTCAACACGGCCTTTTGCGGATTCGGCGGGAACGCCGGATCGGTCTTCTGGCCGCGCAGCAGCTGCTCGGCATAGATGAGCTGCAAATCGTCCTTCGGCTCCGGCGGCACATAGGCCGCCGAGCCCGAACCGGTCGTGCCTTCGTCGGCGCCCTTGATATGGCCCTTGAGGTCGGATTCGCCGCGCGTCAGATCCCTGCCCTGCAGTTCCGCCGGCAGCGGCTGGTCGACCTTGATGTCGGGCGTGATGCCCTTGCCCTGGATCGACTTGCCGGACGGCGTGTAATAGAGCGCCGTCGTCAGCCGCAGCGCCCCGTTTTCGCCAAGCGGGATGATGGTCTGCACCGAACCCTTGCCGAAGGACTGCGTGCCGACCACCGTGGCGCGGCGCAGATCCTGCAGCGCGCCGGCAACGATTTCCGATGCGCTGGCCGAGCCGCCATTGACGAGCACGATCAGCGGCTTGCCGCCGATGTCGTCGCCGGCCCGCGCGTCGAAGCGGGTGACGTCCTTCGGATCGCGACCGCGCGTCGAGACGATCTCGCCACGGTCGAGGAAGGCATCCGACACGCTCACCGCCTGGTCGAGCAAACCGCCCGGATTGAGGCGCAGGTCGAGCACGTAGCCCTTGAGCTTGTCGTTCGGCACCTGCTTCTTGATGGTGTCGATGGCATTCTCGAGGTCGTCATAGGTCTTTTCGGTAAAGGAGGTGATCTTCATGTAGCCGATGTCGTTTTCGACCCGGAACTTGACCGCCTTGACCTTGATGATGTCGCGCACGACGGTCAGTTCGATCGGCTTGTCGGCGCCCTGGCGCAGGATGGTGAGCTTGATCGGAGTATTGACCAGCCCGCGCATCTTCTCGACGGCGTCGTTGAGCGTCAGGCCGCGAACCTCCTCGCCGTCGATCTTGGCGATATAGTCGCCGGCGAGCACACCAGCCTTGGCGGCCGGAGTATCGTCGATCGGCGTGATCACCTTGACCAGGTCGTTCTCCATGGTGACCTCGATGCCGAGGCCGCCGAACTCGCCCTTGGTTTGAACGCGCATGTCCTGCGCTTCTTCGGCGTTCATGTATGAGGAGTGCGGGTCGAGCGACGACAGCATACCGTTGATGGCATTTTCAACCAGCGACTTGTCGTCGGGCGGCGTCACATAATTCGCCCGCACCCGTTCGAAGATATCGCCGAAGATCGCCAGTTGCTTATAGGTCTCGGAGCCCGCAGCCTTCGCCGTCGAGCCGGGCGCGCCATAGACCAGGCTCATCGCCGATGCACCCATCAGCGCACCGGCAAACAGAAGCGACAGTTTCCGCATCATTCACGTCCTTCCAGAAAAACGGTCCGCCCACCATGGGGCCGGATCGACGGGTTTTCCATCCTTGCGGAACTCGACATAGAGCTCCGGCGTGGCATTTCCATTCTTCGATGCCGAGGTGCTCGCCACCCGGGCCTCTCCCATCGCGCCGACCGGCTCACCTGCGAGCACCGACTGGCCAGACGCGACGCTGATTCTGCTCATCCCCGCCAGGACGACATGATAGCCGTCACCCGCATTCAGGATCAAGAGTTGACCGTAAGAGCGGAAAGGCCCCGCATAAAGCACATTTCCATCCGCCGGTGCTGTGACGATGGCTCCGGATTGTGTCGCAACCATGTCACCGAGCATCACCGCGCCGTTACCGTCCTCGGCGCCGAAGCGCCGCTTGATCCTGCCGGTGACCGGCAGCGCGATCTGCCCTTGCAGCGCGGAAAACGGCGCGGCAGCGGTGAGCCTGTTGCTCTCCGGCACCGGCAGCGAGGCCAATTCCGTCGACGCCGCAGCCGATGCCGGGCCCTTGTCGGCGTCGGCCGTCTTTTGCTCGGCTGCCTTGGCCGCATCCGCCGCCTTGCGGGCCCTATCGGCCTCGAGCGAGGCGATCAGTTCTTTCAGGCTGCCGGCCTTGGCCGCCAACGTCGCGGACCGCTGCTTTTCGGCGGCCAGCGCGGTTTGCGTATCGGCGGCGAGCTTCTGCTTGGCTTCGAGCAGCATGCCGAGCCGCTTTTTTTCCGCCGCCTGCTCGCCGATCGCTGCCGTCAGCCGCGCCCGCTCGGCCTCGATCGAGGCCGTCACCCGCGACTGCTCCTTGAGGTCGGTCAGCAACATGTCGGTCTGCTGGCGCAGTTCCGGCACCACGGCACCGAGCAGGATGGCGCTGCGCACCGACGACAATGCGTCCTCCGGCTTGACCAGGATCGCCGGGGGCGGGTTGAGCCCCATGCGCTGCAGCGCGCCGAGCACTTCGGCCAGAACGTCGCGTCTGGCGGCCAGTGAGGCGCGGATCTTCTGCTCCTGCGCCTTAAGCCCTTCCAGCTTGCCGCCAATGTCCTCGATGTCCTGGCCGAGCTTCTGCTCGGTCATCGCCGACTGGATCAGCGCCGCGGTGATCGAGGCGTGGTCCTTCTTGACCGCCGCGATGTCGGCGGCGAGCTTGGCCAGCCGCTCGGACGACAGCGTGATCTCTTTCGATACTTTCTCGTATTCGGCGCGGCTCTGGTCCGGGTCGGGCGCCAGGTCGAGCGTGTTCTCAGCCCGCGCGACGCCGAGCGAAAGCGCGATCGCCGCCACGGCGATGCCGTAGCGCACGCGCCAGGAGCCCGTTCGTGATTTCCAGTCTTCAGACATTGAAGCCTAACTCTATGCGCGGCTTCGTTAACGAACCATCAACCATGTTCGAGCCCGGCCGCGATCCGCAAACCCCATGAGCCCAAACTGTCGATGAGCATTGGGGCAAAAATCCGGGCGGCTGGCATCAATTCGCCGACCGAGCCGACTTCATGAACGATGGTAGGGGTGGCCGGAAAGGATCGTGGCCGCCCGGTAAAGCTGCTCGCCCAGCATTACGCGGACCAGCTGATGCGGCCAGGTCAACGCACCGAGCGACACCGTCAGATCAGCCAGGTCGCGCAGCGACTGGTCATGGCCGTCGGCGCCGCCAATGGCGATCACCAGCGCCTTGCGCCCGCCATCGCGCAGCGAGCCTATGCGGCCGGCGAAATCCTCGGAGGAAAGGTTCTTGCCGCGCTCATCCAGCAGCACCAGCGCCGTGCCCGGTTGCAAGTGCGTCTGCAGCTTCTGGCCTTCCTCGCGCCGGCGCTCATTGGCCGTCTGCGCGCGGCCTTCAGCAATCTCGACGATCCCGGCGAATTCGAGGCCTACGGCAGGACCGCTCTTGGCAAAACGCTCGAAATAGCGATCGGCCAACTGCTTCTCGGGGCCGGCTTTCATTCGGCCCACGGCATGAACGGTAATCTTCATCCCTGCCTCGAAGAGCCGCTGATGCATGTCTGACAACGACATGCATCAAGACGAGTACGGCTCAGTGGAGGGTCTCCTCCTCGAGATCGGGCGCCTGCCACATCTTTTCGAGATTGTAGAAGTCGCGGACCTCGGGACGGAAGACATGGACGATGATGTCGCCCGAATCGATCAGAACCCAGTCGGCGCCAGCCAGCCCCTCGACGCGCGCCGTGCCAAGCCCGGCATCCTTGAGCGCCTTGAGGAGATGATCGGCGACAGCCGAGACATGACGGTGGGATCGGCCCGATGCGACGACCATGTAGTCGCCGAGGCTCGATTTCCCCTGAATGTCGATTGAGACGATGTTTTCGGCCTTGGAGTCTTCCAGACTGGCAAGGACTGTCTTGATGGCGCGGGACACGGCGTCGTGTACGCTGATCCCGGCCGGCGAAGGCACGATGTCGGCCTTCTTCCGAAGTGCTGTTCTCAGTGTATTTCCTTTCGCAGCAAGAACAACCAAATCACCTCTAAAATCAGGTGACATTGCTTAGATAGGCAGAGTTAGGTTGCAGTTTCAAGACATGGTTCGCAAGCAGGCGCCCGGCAGCGGCCGAATATGAGGCTTTCGAGCGAGAAAATCGGAACCGCCTCGCCCCGCAGCGGTTATCGGCTCATCCACGAACCGGAATCCCGACATGCCGATCGATCCCCAGAACGCCCTCCTCACCGTGCAATCCGGCCTGGCGCAACTCAGCACGCTGATCGTCTCCTACTCGCTTTCGGCGGTCGGCGCCGTCATCCTGCTGGTCATCGGCTACATCGTCGCCGGCCTCGCCGAGCGTTCGATCTATGCCGGCCTCGGCCATATCCATGGCTTCGACGAAACGCTCCGCCATTTCTTCTCGCAGGTCGTCCGATACGCCATCCTCGGGCTGGTCGTGATCATGGTTCTCGGCCAGTTCGGCGTGCAGACCGCTTCGATCATTGCCGCCATCGGTGCCGCCGGCCTGGCCATCGGCTTGGCGCTGCAAGGCACGCTGCAGAACATCGCCGCCGGCATCATGCTGCTGGCGCTGCGGCCGTTCCGCATCGGCGAATATGTCGAGGTCGGCGCCATATCCGGCACCGTCGAGGAGATCGGGCTGTTCGCTACAACGCTGAGGACGGTCGAAGGCGTCTACGTGCTTGCACCCAACTCGACCCTATGGAACCAGCCGGTCCGCAACTTCACCCGCAACGGTGTGCGTCGCGGCGACATCACGCTCGGCATCGGCTCGTGGAACGACATCGACTTCGCGCAAAAGACCATGCTTGGCGTTGCCGCCGCCGACCGGCGTGTCAGGCGGCAGCCTGCGCCGATCGCCTTTGTCGCGACCGTCGGCGACAGCACCGTCGCCATCACCTTGCGCTACTGGACGGCGGCTGCCGACTTCTTCGCCACCCAGATCGACCTCACCAAGAGTGTCAAGCAGGCGTTCGATGCCGAGGGCCTTTCGGTCCCGGCGCCGGCACCGAAAGCGCCGCAGGCGGATGCCTCAGCCACACGGCAATAGAGCATTTGAAGCCAGCTGGAGGGTGTTCAAATTTCTTCGCGCCCGCGTTGACCTTCGGGCGCGAAGGCGAGATCGACGGGCAACGGCGCCTGCGCCGTCATCGGCGCGAAACTGCCGGTCTCGGTGGCGGGCACAGGCCGCACCATAACGACTCGCCGAAGAACGAACAGGCAGTAGGCGGCGGCAATGACGATTGCCACATAGATGAAGGCCTGCGTGCCGTAGACGGCGGAAAGCCCGGTCACGACGCCGGGCACGACGAAGCCGGACAGCGACCAGGCGAACAAAAGCGAGCTCGACAGCGCCACCATGTCGTCCTTGCCGGCGCGATCGCCGGCATGGGCGCTGGCCAGAGAGTAGATCGATTCCGAGGCGCCGTCCCAGACCACGTAGATGACGAGCAGCGCCACCAGCGCGCCGCCATCGAAACCGAGGGCAAACAGGCCCGCCGCGGCGGCAAGCGCCGACGCCGCGATCAGCACGAAGCGCCGGTCGGTGCGGTCGGAAATCCAGCCGAGCGGGATCTGCAGGATCAGCGTGCCGACCGGCATTGCCGAAAGCAGCAAGGCGACGTCGGCCTGGCTGTAGCCCTTGGCCGTGGCATGGATCGGCGCAAAGCCCGAGATCGTCATCGACAGGCCGCCGACGGCAAGCATGCCGGCAACGCCGACCGGCGAGATCCGCCAGGCGCGGCCGAGCGCCACGGACGCCGCTTGCGGCGCCGGCGGCTGCGCAAGCCGCGTCAACCCGACGGGAAGGATCGACAGCGCGGTGAAGGCAATGCCGATCAGCGGCGCGTCGGCCGCGCGGATATCGATCAACGCCAGCGTCGAATAGCCGACGCCGAGTCCGGCGACATAGGCAACGTAGAAGATAGCCATGACCCGGCCGCGGATGGCGTTGGCAACGACATCGTTCAGCCAGCTCTGCGCGACGATGAACAGGCCGCAAATGGCAAAGCCGTAGAGCGCCCGTGCAGCGATCCACGGCAAGGGATGCGGCCCGGCGCCGACCGCGGCGTTGGACAGCACGATGAGTGCCGACAGCACCATGAACACGCGGGCATGGCCGACACGCCGCACCAGCGGCCCGGTCAGGATGCAGCCGGCGAGGCCGCCAGCCGAAAGGCCGGTGACGATCAGCCCCGCCCAAGTCGGATCGAAGCCTGCGGCGCCAAGCCGGACTGGGATATAGGCGAACATGAGCCCATTGCCGACGGCGATCAGCGCCATCGACAAGAGGATACTGACAATGGCGATCGACGGGGCCGGCTGCCCTAGACCGTTCTTGTCCTGGTCGCGCTCGAGAATCGTCATGACCGAGGATCGCCCATCAAGCACGTCAAGGCAGCGGCAAAAGCGACATCAGCGGTCTTGCCTTCCGTGTTGGCTCAGCCCCTTGCCACCTTGCGGATCGCGCTCGACGACAGCGACGAACGAGGGCCGTGGATGAAGGTCCAGGCCGGCGCGTCCATGCGGGCGAGCCGCGGCGCGTCGCCCTCGTCGACGCGGGCATAGTCGAACGTCTTGGCGACCACCGACGACAGGAACGACAGTGTCGCGCCCGGCCGGTCGACCACCGCGATCGGGAACGTCATGACGATGCGGCGCCAGCGCTGCCAGCGGTGGAAGTCGCGAAGCGAGTCGGCCCCCATGATCCAGACGAAATCGACACCGGGGTTACGCGCCTTGACCAGCGCCAGCGTATCGGCGGTGAAGCGGACGCGGTGGGCCGCCTCGAAGGCGGTGACCTTGATCTTCGGGTTCTTGGCGATCTTTTCGGATAGCTGCAGCCGCTCGGCCAGCGGCGCCAGGTCACCGGCATTCTTGAGCGGGTTGCCGGGCGTCACCATCCACCACAGCTGATCGAGCGCAAGGCGTCTGAGCGCGATCTCGGCGACCAGCGCATGGCCGGCGTGCGGCGGGTTGAACGAACCGCCGAACAGCCCGACCGCCACGCCTTTCCCGGCATGCGGCATCTTGAGGTAGCGCGGAGGGACGGGATGCTCGGAAGGGGATAGCATCGTGCTAAGCACCCCCCTTGCGGAGGAGATGTCCGGCAGGACAGAGGGGGATGGCTGGGCGCAAACTTCAAGCCCTAGCGGCGAAAAAGGTCAAGGCCTCACCTGTCCCGACCCGCGTACGCGGTATTTGAACGACGTCAGCTGCTCGACGCCGACCGGCCCGCGCGCATGCATCTTGCCGGTGGCAATGCCGATTTCGGCGCCCATACCGAACTCGCCGCCATCGGCAAACTGGGTCGAGGCATTGTGCAGAAGGATCGCCGAATCGATCTCGTTGAAGAACCGTTCGACGGCCTTTGCATCCTCGGCGATGATCGCCTCGGTGTGATGCGAGGAGAACGTCTCGATATGCTCGATCGCGCCGCCAATGCCGTCGACCAGCTTCACCGCAATGATGGCGTCGAGATATTCGGTCACCCAATCTGCATCGGTCGCGGGCTGGGCGTCGGAATAAAGCTTCAGCACCTCGGCATCGGCATGGATCTCGCAGCCTGCCGCCTGTAGGGCCCCGAGGATCGGCACCAGGTGCGTGCCGGCGACGGCACGGTCGACCAGCAGCGTCTCGGCAGCACCGCACACCCCGGTGCGTCGCATCTTGGCATTGACCGCGATCTTGACCGCCATGTCGAGATCGGCCGATCGGTCGATATAGAGATGGCAGATGCCCTCGAGATGCGCGAAGACCGGCACCCGTGCCTCGTTCTGCACACGCTCGACCAGGCTGCGGCCGCCGCGCGGAATGATGACCTCGAGATTGCCGGAAAGCCCTTTCAGCATTTCGCCGACGGCGGCGCGATCGGTGGTCGGCACCAATTGTATGGCATCCTCCGGCAGCCCGGCTGTCTTCAGCCCCTCGACCAGGCAGGCATGGATCGCGGCGGAAGAATTCGCCGAATCCGAGCCGCCGCGCAGGATCACCGGATTGCCCGCCTTGAGGCAGAGCGCGCCGGCATCGGCGGTCACGTTCGGCCGGCTCTCATAGATGACGCCGACGACGCCGAGCGGCGTGCGCACCCGTTCGATATGCAACCCGTTCGGCCGCTCCCAGGCGGCAATGACATTGCCGACCGGATCGCGCAACCCGGCGATTTCATTTATACCGTCTGCCATGGCGCGGATGCGGGCGGGATCGAGCTTCAGCCGATCCATCGACGCTGCCGACAGGCCAGCCTCCTTGCCGTTTCTGATGTCGATGGCATTGGCGTCGAGGATATCCTGCTCATATCGAAGGATCGCCTGAGCCATGCCGACCAGCGCCGCGTGCTTGCGCTCGGCCGCTGCGATAGCCAGCGGTCGGGCCGCGGCACGCGCGCGGCGGCCGATATCGGCCATCAGCGCCACGGTATCGTCCCGGGATTTTTCATGCAGCGTCAGCATGGCTCATCCTCCGCTATTCAACCTGATCACCGACTACTTGCTCGCCGCCGGCATGGCTCACCACAAGGTCGTCGCGGTGGATCATGGCCGAACGCGCCTCGTAGCCGAGCAGGGTTTCGATCTCGGTCGTCTTCAGGCCAGCGATCCTTACGGCATCGGCGGCATCATAGGCAACCAGCCCGCGCGCTATCTCGCGGCCCTCGGGCGACAGGATCGCCACCGTATCGCCGCGCGCAAAATTGCCGCTGACCAATTTGACGCCGGCCGGCAGCAGCGACTTGCCGGAGAGCAGCGCGCCGATGGCGCCGGCATCGACGGTCAGCCGTCCTGCAGGTTCGAGCTGCCCGGCGATCCAGGTCTTGTAGCCCTTGACCGGATTGGCACTCGGCCGGAAGAAGGTGGCGCGCTCGCCGCGCTCGATTGCCAGCAGCGGCGACAGCCGCGTGCCCGATGTGATGATCATGGCGGCGCCGGCGGCGGTGGCGATCTTGCCGGCGTCGAGCTTGGTGCGCATGCCGCCGCGCGACAATTCCGAAGCGGCAGCACCCGCCATTGCCTCGATGTCGGGAGTGATGCGGTCGACGACGGGAATGAACCGAGCTTGCGGGTCGCGCGCAGGCGGTGCCGTGTAGAGCCCGTCAATGTCGGAAAGCAGCACCAAAAGGTCGGCGCCCATCATAGTGGCGACGCGCGCCGCCAGCCGGTCGTTATCGCCATAGCGGATTTCCGATGTCGCCACCGTGTCGTTCTCGTTGATGACCGGCACTGCCGTCATCTTGAGCAGCGTCGAGATCGTCGCCCGCGCGTTGAGGTAGCGGCGGCGCTCTTCGGTGTCGCCGAGCGTCAGCAGGATCTGGCCCGATTTCAAGCCATTCTTGCCGAGCGCATCCGACCAGGCGCCGGCCAAGGCGATCTGGCCGACGGCAGCAGCGGCCTGGCTCTCCTCGAGCTTCAGCGCTCGCTTGCCGAGGCCGAGGATGGTGCGGCCGAGCGCAATCGCCCCGGAAGACACGACGAGAATTTCTGCGCCGCCATTGGCCAGCACGGCGATGTCGTCGGCAAGCGAGGCCAGCCAGTCGCGCTTCAGGCCCGTCGTGCGGTCGACAAGCAGCGCCGAGCCGATCTTGACGGCAATGCGCCGATAATTTTTCAGCGATTGCGCGGCCATGGCTATGTGTTCCAGCGCGTCTCGACCGGCGCAGCGACAGCTTCGCGGGCCTCCGCCACTACAGCCATCAGCGCGCGCAACACCGCCTCGACGCCTTCGCCGGTGACAGCAGAAAGCAGCATCGGCGCGCGGCCGGCGGCACGTTTCAGCGAGGCGGCCTTTTTCTTGCGTGCGTCGGCATCGAGTATGTCGACCTGGGAAAGCGCGACGATTTCGACCTTGTCGGTCAGCCCGTTGCCGTAAGCGTCGAGCTCGGCACGCACGGTCTTGTAGGCCTTGGCCGGATTTTCTTCCTGCGCCGAGACGAGATGCAGAAGGACGCGCGTGCGCTCGACATGGCCAAGGAAGCGGTCGCCGATGCCGACCCCTTCATGCGCGCCTTCGATCAGGCCCGGAATGTCGGCGATGACGAACTCGCGCCCGTCGATGCGGGCCACGCCAAGGCCCGGATGCAGGGTGGTGAAGGGATAGTCGGCGATCTTCGGCTTGGCCGCGGTGACCGCCGCCAGGAAGGTCGACTTGCCGGCGTTGGGCAGCCCGACAAGGCCGGCATCGGCGATCAGCTTCAGCCTGAGCCAGATGTTGAGCTCTTCGCCTGGCAGTCCGGGATTGGCGCGGCGCGGCGCCTGGTTGGTCGAGGTCTTGAAGTGCTGGTTGCCGAAACCGCCATTGCCGCCCTTGGCCAACAGGAAGCGCTGGCCGACGACCGTCAGATCGCAGATCAGCGTCTCATTGTCCTCGGCAAAGACCTGTGTTCCGGCCGGCACTTTCAGCGTTACGTCGGCCCCCTTGGCGCCGGTCATGTTGCGGCCCATACCGTGCGTCCCGGTCTTGGCCTTGAAATGCTGCTGATAGCGATAGTCGATCAGCGTGTTTAGTCCGTCGACCGCCTCCACCCAGACATCGCCGCCGCGGCCACCATCGCCGCCGTCCGGACCGCCGAACTCGATGAACTTTTCGCGCCGGAACGACACCGAACCGGCGCCGCCGTCGCCGGAGCGGATGTAGACCTTGGCTTGATCGAGAAATTTCATCGGATTGTATGGTTTCTGTTATTGGCTTTGCGGGATTGCTCTAAACCAAGGCGGGTCGAAGGGCGAGGGCCGTTTTTGCTACTGTAACGTCGCGCGTAGCTCTGGACGCGTAGCATTTGGTTGACCCTTGCCGAAAATCGATCCTCGGCTTTCCAAGCGCGAGATGTCGGAATGAAGCTGGTAACTTACAATATCCACTACGGCGTCGGCCTCGACGCCCGCTATGATGTCGGCCGTATCGCCGATGCCGTGCGCGGCGCCGACGTGATCGCGCTGCAGGAGGTCACCCGCGCTAACCCGAAGAATGGCGGCCGCGACATGGTGGCCGACCTCGGCGAGGCGCTGCCCGACTATTTTGCCGTCTACGGCAGCAATTTCGAAGCCGACGCCGGCTCGCGCCTGGAGAACGGCCGCGCCATCACGACCACCTTCCAGCTCGGCAACATGGTGCTGTCGAGGACGCCGATCCATCTGTCGCGCAATCTCCTTTTGCCGCGCAGCCGCAGTGTCGAGGCGATGAACTTCCAGCGCGGCGCGCTGGAGGCGCTGATCGAAACGCCGCTTGGTCCGATCCGCTTCTATTCCATCCATCTCGACCACCGCAGCCCGGTTGAACCGCCTGAGCCAGATCCGCTTTCTGCGCCAGCGTCTGTTGAAATACCCGCTCGAGGGCGGCGGGCTCTCCGGCGTCGCCGAGATCGGCTTGCCGGACCTGCCTTGTCCCGAAGCTTTCGTCGTCATGGGCGACTTCAACATGCTGGCCGGATCGCCGGAACATGTCGAACTCGCCGGCCAGCCTGACCATGAATTCGGCATGCCGGTGACCGCCGACCTCGCCATCGATGCTGCCACACGCCTCGGCGCTGCCGGCGCCGATCTCGTCACCTGGGTCGACCCCAAGCGGCCGGGCGATACCAGCCGCTACAAGCGCATCGACTACATCTTCACCAGCGCCTCGCTTGCCAAATCGCTGAGGCGCCTGTGGGTCGACCGGCAAGCGGCCGGTTCGGATCACTTGCCGGTCTGGCTCGAGATGACGTGAGCCGCATCCATCAAAAATGCACCCAGTTCCGCAGGCTGGTCCAGGTCTTGCGATCGAGGCGGTAGCGTTCGACCGGCACCTGACCGGCAACGATCGAATTCAGCATGCCCTGGCCGGCATACTGGAAGCCGCATTTGTGGATGACCCGGCGCGAGGCCGGATTGATAACCCGCGTCGAGGCGTGCAGCACCTGGATCGTGGTTCTCTGGAAGGCAAGGTCGACCAGTGCGTGCGCTGCCTCCGTCGCGTAGCCGCGTTTCCAGTACGGCTCGCCGATCCAGTAGCCGAGCTCCAGCCCACGATCCGTGGTGTTGAGCCCGGCACAGCCGACGAAGGTCTCGGTGCCGGCCAGCGTCAGCGCATAGGCGATTCCGGCCCGGCGCGATGCTGTCATGGCGAGGAAGGCGCGTGCCTCGGCCTCGCCATAGGGATGCGGCATGCGGGCCAGCATTTCCGCGACATGGCGGTTGTCGGCGAGCGCCACCAATTGCTCGATGTCGCTTTCACGCGGGGGCCGCATGACCAGCCGCTCGGTGACCAGGACCGGGCAATCTATCGTGTAACTTTCGTCGTCTGTCGCTTCCGCTTCGGCAACCATGTCAAAGTCTTCCAGGCACAAGAAAAAGGGGAGATGGAAACCCATCTCCCCTGATCCATTTCCTGGCTTGGCCAGACACCGGTTCCCGAGATGGGTGCCGGTGTTCTCTTGCGGAACCGGCTACTCCGCTGCCTTCGTCATCGGGTTCACCGATACGTAGGTTCGGCCATTGGCTTTTTTGTTGAAGGTGACTGCGCCAGCTTCCAGCGCAAACAGCGTGTGGTCCGTGCCAATGCCGACATTGGTGCCGGGATGCCACGTCGTGCCACGCTGACGAATGATGATGTTGCCCGGAATCACGGCTTCGCCGCCGAACTTCTTCACGCCGAGCCGCTTGGAATGGGAGTCGCGACCATTGCGCGACGATCCGCCAGCTTTCTTGTGTGCCATCTAACTACTCCGATGCGCCGCGAGGCGCCTAAACGATCTTATGAACGCGTTCGCGTTCCGTTTCAAGTCCGATCCGGCGACGATTGCGCCGGTTCGTTCTACTTCTTCGCCAATTCCTTGGCCTGCTCGCGCCAGTCCTTGATCTGGTCGGCGCTGAACGGCATGTGCTCGTCGATCTTGGCGACATCCTTGTCGGACAGCTTGGCGATCTGGGCGAAGGTGGTGATGCCCTGTTCGTTGAGCTGGCCGGCGGCGACCGGGCCGATGCCCTTGATCACGGTCAGGTCGTCCGGCTCGCCCTTCGGCGCCTTGAACAACGGCGCGGCGGCTTCGGCAGCCTTGTCCTCGGTCGTCTCGGCCTTGGCTTCCTTCTTCGGCGCAGCCTCTGCCTTCGCTGATGCCTTCGGCGCGGCTTCAGCCTTCGCCTTGGTCTTGGCTGCAACTTCGGCCTTCGCTTCGGTCTTGGCGGCGGCCTTCTTCGCCGGCTTGGCGCCACCCAGCAGGATCTCGGCAATCCTGACGGTGGTCAAAAGCTGGCGATGGCCGATCTTGCGGCGCGAATTCTGCCGACGGCGCTTCTTGAAGGCGATGACGGTACGGTTCTTGCCCTGCTCGACGACTTCGGCGGTGACCATCGCACCATCGACGAACGGCGCGCCGAACGTGACGTTCTCGCCTTCGCCATGCGCGAGCACGCTACCGATCTCGACGATGTCGCCGACATTGGCTTCGAGCTTTTCGATCTTCAGAAGATCGTTGGCGGCAACGCGATACTGCTTGCCGCCCGTTTTGATGACTGCGAACATTTTTTGCCTTTCGCTGTTCGGTCGGCCTTGATGAACCGCTTCAGGCGGTTCGGCCGTCTTTTTGTCAGTCTGCGGGTTCAAAAAACAAGCGGCGCGGAAGATCCCTCCACGCCGATTGCGCGCTGTCCCTAACCGAAGGTTCGGCTTGAGTCAAGGCAAGCGCCGCGGGCAAGCTGCGAACGGGTTGAGCCCAGACCTTGCAAATATCGAGCAGCGGCTGCCGGAGGCTCGAAGGAAGCAGGGACAGAAGCTGCGGCGACGGGGCAGATTGGCCCTTGTAACCTGCCTGTCCAGCCGTTATCTAGTGCGCCGCGCCGGCAACGGCGGACCATGACCGCGGAGAGGTGGCAGAGTGGTCGAATGCACCGCACTCGAAATGCGGCATGGGTGCAAGCCCATCGGGGGTTCGAATCCCTCCCTCTCCGCCACTTCGGAATGTGTCCATTCCGGACCCATAGGTAACAGCATCTCTCATCGCGCCGGCAATGGCTTAAGATCGCGGGCCTATGCAGCCTTCCGCCGCAATTGGCTCACGCTCAGCCACACCGCCGAAACCAGGAAGTAGAGGGCGCCTACTGCGGCATAGCCGGCCACGTTGGAGATCGATGGCGGCATCGGCATCCGCGTCTGCGCGATGAAAAACGTGCCTGCCAGTGCCGATTGCCCTCCGCTCAGGATCATCGCCCACTGCGCACCAGAGCTCTTCCAACGGCGGACGGCGGTGCCGAGTTGAAGCAGGCCGGACAGGATCGCCCATAGGCCGAACACGCCCAGCACCCAGTTCATGCTCATCTTCAGCGCAACGACGACCGCCAGCGTTGTCGCCACACTGACCACGACGTTGATGGTCTGGGTGCGATTCTGTCCCAATCCTCCGCTGCGCGATGCGTCGACAAAATTGGCCAGGGCATCCCATGCAGGATAAGCCACGAGCAAAACCGCCGCGACCACCCCGGAATGCTGTCCCATCGTAAAGGCAGCCGCCACCCAGACAGCCGAGAACGCCGTCCGAGCGAAGTAATAAAGCTTGAGCCATTGTTCCTGGCTGGCGCGGGAAAGATCGCCACTGTGAACCGTCATTGGATCGTCCTTTCGACTAGTAGGTAGGGACTCTCGACGAACGTCGCAGAGCGATTGCTATTATGGTTAGTCGAGATCTAGGCTCGTATCCGGGGGGAAGCGCGGAGCCGCTCCAGGAGCGGGCCCGTCACGACGGCGAATGCCTTCGGATCGCCATGGGCCCGTGCTGAAAGCATCGCGCCGTGAACGGTCGCCATGAACGCTTCAGCCTCGGCACGAGGGGTGCTCATCAGTCGAAACTGGCCGTGCCGCGCGCCGCGCTCCATCACCGATGTCAGCCACCCTGACAGCGAGCGGAAATGCGCCCGGACCTCAAGGCCAACTTCCTCGGGCAGCACGGGGAGCTCGCTTGCCAACAGCGCGCAGATACAAAACGGGGCGCTGGCGTTCGCGATGCAGGCTTCCCAATACCCGGCATAGATCCGCAACTGTTCGAGCGGATCGGATTCGTGAAGTTCGACATTTGCCATCCCCGCTTCAGTTTCTTCGCGATACCGCGCAACCAGCGTCCGAACCAGATCGACCTTGCTTGGGAAATGGTGATGGATGCTCGCCTTACGGATCCCGACCACTTCAGCAATGTCGGCATAACTGAAACCGTTGTAGCCGCCAGCGACGATCAGTGAACGTGCACAAGCCAGGATGTCATCAGAGGTGGTAGACAAGTTGCTCATGCTTCTACCTACCTTCTGGTAGGATGGCAGTCAAGCCTCCTTGCAACGCGAGTAGCGTGAAATTGCGTGGCTATGGCGTAGACGTCATTCGATCTTCATTGTTTTCGGCCCTCCAATTCAGAAAGTTCCGGGTGTTTGTCGACCGCTAGCCATCCCACTTCGAGGACGAGGCAACACCCTCCGGCCGACCGGACCACCGCCAATCGCCGTGCGGCACTAGGCGTTTGCACCGACTGCGCTATCTCCCCATCGTCAGCTTGTTCTATCGCTGGTTGAAGACTGGGAGGTTTCCATGGATCGGCGACTATTTTTGACAGGAATGTTTGGCATTGCCGGGGCCGCGGCCCTTGCAAGCACAGTTCGGCCAATCAACGCAGTGGCCGGCGTTCCAACTGCCAGAAGCGGCATTCTCGATGAACTCGAGGCGCCGGATGTCGAGACCTTCGACGACGACGAAACTCAAGCAGAGTTGCAACCAGTCTATCATCGCCGGTGGCACCGGCCGCGCCGGCGCCGCCGGCGCGCTTGGAGAAGGGTCTGTCGCGTTTACTGGCGAAACGGCTATCGGCGCAGGCGGTGCTTCCGCAGGCGCGTTTGGGTCTGGTTTCGATTCTAGCAACTGGCCGGCTTGAACCCTGGCCATCGCGGCCGGGGTTTTCGCCCCAGGCGGCCGTTAGCGCCCTTAGGGAGCTTTCCTAAGGGCGCGGAGGAGGCCGACGGTGTTTGCAGGTTTCAGAGCCACCAGCCTACGACTGGACGATACGACGATTTTCGCAAGGGTCGGAGGCACCGGTCCGCCGCTGCTGCTTCTTCACGGTTTTCCAGAAACGCATCTGATGTGGAGGGATATCGCCGCAGCCTTGGCGCCCCGCTTCACGGTGGTCGCCGCCGACCTTCGAGGCTATGGGCAAAGCGGATGTCCGATTTCCTCTGCCGATCATAGCCCATACGCCAAGCGCGCCATGGCCGGCGACATGGTTCAGGCCATGAAGCAAGTGGGGTTTGAGCGGTTCATGGTTGCCGGGCATGATCGTGGCGGGAGGGTTGCCTATCGCCTGGCGCTCGACCATCCCGACAAAGTGCTCAAAATCGCCGCCCTCGACATCATCCCCACCGCCGCAACATGGGATCGGGCGGATGCCAGACTGGCGCTTGGCTTCTGGCCCTGGAGCCTTCTTGCCCAGCCGGAGCCCCTGCCGGAGCGTCTGATCGGCGCGGCTCCCGATGCCGTCGTCGACGATGCAATAACGCAGTGGGGATCGTCGGCGAAAATGGTCTCCAAAGAGGTCAGGAACGCCTATGTTGATGCGCTTCGCGATCCCGCGCATATTCATGCCATCTGCGAAGAGTATCGCGCCGCTGCGACGATCGATCGTGAACATGACGCGTTGGACCGCGCAAACGGTCGTCGCATCGACTGTCCGCTACTGGCGCTATGGAGTGGCGAAGGCGCCCTGGAGAACTGGTATGCGCAAGAAGGCGGGCCGCTGGCCATCTGGAGGAAATGGGCCGACAGAGTGGCAGGACGCGCTGTCCAAGGCGGGCACTTTTTCCCGGAAGAGCACCCCGACAGGACGGCAGCGGCTCTCTCGGAATTCTTTGAAGACAAACAGGTCGGTCAGCACAGGGTATTGTAGAGGTCACATGCTTCAGTTACGCGGAACCTCGGGAGCGCTTCGCGGCCTGAGATCGAGAACCCTCCGGAAATCCGCCCGTCCGGCATCAATGTGCTTGATAAGGGAATGAAGGCGATCTCCACGTCCACGCCTCTGATATGCGGCCTCATGTTTGTCGGACGTTGCGCATCGCCTTTGCCGGCATCCTTTGATGCTGCGAAATACGACAAGATGAGTTGCGTCGAGCTCAACGTGGCGATCGGCGCTGTCGCCGACGAAATGTCGGCGACAGCCATCGCTCGTGGCAAAGTCGTCCACACCAACATTCCGGGCTGGTTGTTGGGAGGGCAGCATGTCGCCTCGACCGTGGCTGCCCGCCAGAGTGCGAAGATCGAGCGCTTGCGGCAGCAGGAGGCTGCGATTGCGGCGGCGAGACGAAGCCGGTGCTGATTACGTCACTGAAGTGGGTCTTCAGCCCGCCACACCAGATTGATGCGCAGCGATCGCGCCGAGGAATATCTCGCCGAAATCCTTGAGCTTGGCGGCGCCGACGCCGTTGACCGCGGCGAAGGCGTCCAGATCGCGCGGGCAGCGTTCGGCCATATCGATCAGTGTACGATCCGAAAAGATCACGAAGGCCGGCACCTGGCGTTCCCGGGCAAGACGCAGCCGTACAGCCTTGAGCGCGGCCAGCAGCACCGAATCCAGACCTTCCGTGCCTGCTGCGGTATCCTGTGCGGTCCGTATCTTGCCTCGCGATGGCTGGCGCGCGTCCACGCGATACCGGAACGAGGCCTCGCCCCGAGCCAGCGCACAGCCCTTCTCGGCAATGGCGAGGCCGCCATGGCCGGCTGAGTCCAATGTCAGGAACCCTCCCGCGACGAGTTGGCGGAGCAGCGACAGCAAGAAACTCTTTTTATGCGCCACACCGGTGCCGAAGCTGGCAAGCCTGTGGTGGTTCCTGTCCAGGACCTTCTCGGTCTCATGGCCGAGCAGGACATCGACGACATGGGCGACGCCGAAGCGCTCGCCGGTCTGTGCGATCGCCGCCAGGATGAGCCGTGCCTCCGCCTCGCCATCCGCATGCGGCGCCTGGTCGAGGCAGTTGTCGCAATTGCCGCAAGGCGAAGCACTTTCGCCGAAATAGCCAAGCAGGATCTGACGGCGGCACTGCGTCGTCTCGCAATAACCGATCAGCGTTTCGAGCCGGCCATGCGCGCGCCTTTTGTGCTCAGCCGGTGCGTCCTCGTCTTCGATGAAAAGCCGGCGCATGCGGATATCGCCGAGACCGAACAGCATATGTGCCTCGGCCGCCCGCCCGTCGCGGCCCGCCCGCCCGATTTCCTGATAATAGGCCTCCAAGCTGCCCGGCAGGTCGGTGTGGAAGACATAGGCGACGTCCGGCTTGTCGATCCCCATGCCAAAGGCGATGGTCGCCACCATCACCACACCGGACAAGGTCATGAAAGCGTTTTGATTCGCTTCACGCGCGTCCTTGCTCATTCCGGCATGATAGGCGAGCGCGCGTACGCCGTTCCGCTCGAGGAACGCCGCCATCTCTTCGGTCTTTTTGCGCGACAGGCAATAGACGATCCCGCTGCGGCCTGCATGGCGCTGCACGAAGTTTAGCAATTGGCGCTTGCTGTCCTGCTTGGGCTCAATGCCTAGCTTGATGTTCGGTCGGTCGAAGCCGAGCACCACCGTATCGACGCGCCCGTCGAACAGTTGCGCGGCAATGTCGGTGCGCGTCGTCTCATCCGCCGTCGCCGTCAGCGCAATGATCGGCACTTTCGGGAAGATATCACGTAGTCTCGACAATTCTTCGTATTCGCGCCGGAACGCCGGTCCCCATTGCGAGATGCAATGTGCCTCGTCGATGCCGATCAGCCGGACATCGAGCTTGGTCAACGCCTCGAGCATTCGCACGGTCATCAACCGCTCCGGTGCAAGATAGAGCAGGCGCGTCTGGCCTGCCGCGACACGGCGCCATGCAGCGACATTGGCATCGCGGTCGAGCGAGGAATTGATCGTATCGGCCGCCACGCCGGCAAGCCGCAATGCGGCGACCTGATCCTGCATCAGGGCCACCAGCGGCGAAACGACAATGGTGAGCCCGCCCAGCACCAGCGCCGGGACCTGGTAGCAGAGCGACTTGCCGGCGCCGGTCGGCATGACAGCCAGCACATGATGCCCGGCCAGAAGCGCCTCCATCACGGCCGATTGGCCGAGACGAAAATCATCGAAGCCGAATACATCCTTCAGGACGCGCCGCTTGGAATCCTCCACCGGGACGCTCGCCGCTATCTGCATTAGGGAACTTTCGGGGATACGACCTGCCGAAATTCGCCGGCGAATCGCCAGGTGATTGCCTGGACAGCAGATTCGAACATTTATCGACCCCTCTGGTCCTGTCCGCGGCACCGTCTGAGGCGAACTTCTCTCTCATTGGCCGATATCAGACCGTCGTTCCAGCCCCTATTCGCTTTGGCTGTGAATATCGCACCGCCTCGGAGCGGTTAATCCTATCTTCACCATCATTCGGCAGGTTCAGGTTCTGCGGTGATGTTTTGAGTACCGCGGCGCCACAAGCGCCCAGGCAACACGCCCGCGTCTCTCCGGAGGCGCGGGTTTTTTCGTTCTGAGAACCGGCTGCCTGATCTTCGGGCCCGCAGCTCAGTCGAGGAAATCGGCGCGGTGCGGCGTAAAGCTGTCGACCAGTCGTCCCGCCTGCAGCGCCTTGACGCCATGGACAAGGTTGGAAGGAACGATGAAGCTGCTTCCGGCTTCCAGGATCTCGGTCCTGCCGTCGATGGTGACCTCGAAGCGCCCTTCGGCGACGTAGCTCGCCTGGACGTGCGGGTGCGAGTGCAGCGCGCCGACGCCACCCTTGTCGAAACCGAACTCGACCATCATCAGCTCGTCCGTGTGCAGGAGCACGCGTCTGCGGTTGCCATCCGGCGTCGGCGTCCATGCGCCCTCACCGGCATGCGAGAAGATTTTGGTTCCGGTCATCGCCAAACTCTCATCTTTGGTTGTTCATCGCGCCAGCCAGCCGCCGTCCACCGGCATCACCGCGCCATGCATATAGTTCGACGCCGGCGCCAGCAGGAAGACGGCTGCGTCGCCGATGTCTTCCGGCGCGCCCCAGCGCCCGGCCGGAATGCGCGCCAGGATCGACGCGCTGCGGTCGGGATCGGCGCGCAGCGCCTCGGTGTTGTTGGTCTCGATATAGCCCGGCGCAATGCCGTTGACATTGATGCCTTTTGCCGCCCATTCGCATGCCAGCAGCCGGGTGATGCCGAGCACGCCGTGTTTGGAGGCTGTGTAGGAGGCGACACGAATGCCGCCCTGAAAGCTCAGTACCGAGGCGATGTTGACGATCTTGCCACGCCGCCCCGGCTCGGCAAGGACGCGCCTGGCAAAGCGCTGGCCGAGGAAGAACACCGTCTTGAGATTGACGCCGATGACGTCGTCCCAGTCGGCTTTGGTCAAGTCGACCGCATCGGCACGCCGGATGATGCCGGCATTGTTGACCAAGCCATCGAGCGGCCCCGTATCATCCCAGACGCGGTCGAGCATCGCCTGGGCAGCGGCATCGTCGCCAAGGTCGCAGCGGACTGCCTCGAAGCGGCCGCCGGCCGCCGCAATCTTCTCCGCCGTCTCGTCCATCGCCGACCGGCCAACGCCGACCACCGCGCCACCGGCGCGCGCGATCGACACGGCGATGCCCTGGCCGATGCCGGTATTGGCGCCGGTAACGAGGATGCGCTTGCCGGCAAGGCTGAACGCAGAGAGGTCGCTCACCTGAGCTCCTCCATCATTACCAGGTCAACGTCGGTATAGTCGACATTGTCGCCGGCCATCGCCCAGATGAATGCGTAGTTCGAGGTGCCGGCGCCCGAATGGATCGACCATCCCGGCGACAGCACCGCCTCCTCGTTTCGCATGACGAGATGGCGCGTTTCGTCCGGCTCGCCCATGAAATGAAACACCCGCGCCGCCTCCGGCAGATCGAAATAGAGATAGGCTTCCATGCGCCGATCATGCACATGGCATGGCATGGTGTTCCAGACCGAACCGGAGGCAAGCTGCGTCATGCCGACGACAAGCTGACAGGTCTTTACCCCATCGGCATGGATGAACTGGAAGATCGAGCGCTCGTTGGAGGTTGCCTGGCTGCCGAGATCGAGCCGCTTGGCATCGCCGATGCGGATCAGCCGGTTGGGATGGCCCTGATGCGCCGGCGCGCTGAGCAGGTAGAATTTAGCCGGCGCTGCCGGATTGGTCGCAGCGAACGATACCTCATCCGTGCCCATGCCGAGATAGAGCATGTCGCGCGCCTGCAGCTCGTAGGATTGACCGCCGGCCTTCACGATGCCGGCACCGGCGATGTTGACAATGATCATCTCACGGCGGTCGAGAAAATTCTTGGTCCCGGTCGGCTTGATCGCCTGCAGCGGCAGCGGCGTACCGGCGGGCATGGCGCCGCCGACGATCATGCGGTCGTAGTGGGTGTAGGTCAGGCCGATGCGGCCGGGCCGGAACAAGTCCTCGATCAGGAAATTGTGTCGCAGCTCGTCCGTTCCCATGGCAGCGGCAGAAACGGGATCGATGGCGAAGCGGGAGGTGAAATCCGTATGATTGTCAGTGTGATTCATTGCTGTCCCATGGGGCTGCCTCAATTGCTTATTCAGTTCCCGCGGCCTTGACCGAGTCGGCATAAAAAACCTGGCGCGCGTGCAGGCGCTCGCGATAGCGCTGCTGGCTGGCACCGAGATGCGCGCGCATCGCCTCCCGGGCCGCCTCCGCATCGCCTGCCGAGATGGCCTTGAGGATCACCAGATGCTCACGTTGCAGGCCGCGCTGGTAGGCGTCCGACTGGGCGATCTCGGTCGACCATGGCGAGGTGACGTCGCAAGGAATGGCGCGCCGGCCGAGCACGTCGAGCATCTCGACATAGAACGGATTGTTGGTGGCGCTGGCGATTGCGCGGTGGAAAGCAAGGTCGGCCGGTCCCGTCGGCTCGCTGTTGAGGAGCAGCCGTTCGAATTCGAAGAAGGCTTCCTGGATCGCCGCTTCCTGCGCGGCGTTGCGGCGGATGGCAGCGAGCCCGGCGGATTCGATCTCGATCGCCAACCTGACTTCGAGCACGTTGAGGGCGATCGAATCCTTGCTGCCCATCTCCGCCGCAAGAGCACCGAATGCTGTCGAGATATGCTCGGTGACGAAGACCCCGGCGCCTTGGCGCGGCTCGACCAGGCCGTCCGCGGCAAGTTTGGCCAGCGCTTCACGTATCACCGTGCGGCTGACCCCGAAGGTCTCGGTCAACTGGCCCTCGGTCGGCAGCTTCTGCCCTGGCTGGATCTCGCCCGCCTGCAGTTGCTTGCGGATCGCCGCAACGACGGTTTCCGAAAGTTTCGGTCTTCGTTCGACGCGGAGGCCGGCTGCGGTGTCTGAGGCCATGTCGCACCTCCTATTTGAAGACGCTCGGCAGCCACAGCGAAATGGCCGGAATGTAAGCGACGAGCCCCAGCACCACGAGGCCTGCGCCATAGAACGGCCAGATCGAGCGCATCGATTCCCAGACGGATATCTTGCCCACTGCGCACGCGACGAACTGCACCGCGCCCACCGGCGGCGTGTTCAGCCCGATGCCGAAATTGAGGATCATGATGACGCCGAAATGCACCGGATCGACGCCGTAGGCCTGCGCCACGGGCAGGAAGATCGGCGTGCAAATGATGATGGTCGGCCCCATGTCCATGAAGGTGCCGAGGAACAGCATCAGGAGGTTGAGCAGGAGAAGCACGACCAGCGGATCGTCCGAGATCGCGTTCATGGAGGCGATCAGCGCTGCCGGCACTTTCAGGAAGGCCATCAACCAGGAGAACGCCGCCGCCATGCCGATGATGAGCAGCACCATGGCCGTGGTGCGCACGGCGCCGTAGGTGGCATGAACGAAACCTTCCCAGGTCATCTGCCGGTAAACGAAGACGGTTACGAACAACGCATAGATGACGGCGATACAGGAACTCTCGGTAGCCGTGAACACGCCCGATCGTACGCCGCCGAAGATGATCGCGATCAGCAGCAGGCCGGGCACCGCGACGGCGAAGAGATGCGCAACGGCGGTGAAGCCCGGAAACGGCTCGGTCGGGTAGCCGCGGGAGCGCGCCACGAAATAGGCGGTGATCATCAGTGACAGGGCCAACAGCAGGCCCGGGATGATGCCGGCCGTGAACAGATCGGCGATGGAGATCTTTCCGCCTGCCGAGATCGAATAGATGATCATGTTGTGCGACGGCGGCAGCAGCAGCGCGATCAGCGCCGCCATCGATGTAACGTTGACGGCGTAGTCCGCTCCATAGCCGCGCGCCTTCATCTGCGGGATCATCAGGCCGCCTACCGCCGCTGCCTCCGCCACCGCGGAGCCCGAAATGCCGCCGAACAGTGTAGCGGTGGCGATGTTGACCTGCCCGAGGCCGCCGCGCAAATGACCGACGAGCGAGCCGGCGAAGGCAACGATCTTGCTGGCGATGCCGCCGCGCACCATCAAGTCGCCGGCGTAGATGAAAAACGGAATGGCCAGCAGCGAAAAGACGCTCATGCCGGAATTCAGTCGCTGGAATACGATGAGCGGGGGCAGACCCATATAGAGGACGGTGGCAAGGCTTGCGACGCCGAGGCAGAAAGCGATCGGCGTGCCGATAAGCATCAGCAGGGTGAAGACGCCGAACAGAATCCACAGTTCCATGGCGTCAGACCTTCACGTTCGCGGTGTCGAGTTCGGCCGCGACTTCGGCCGGCGGCAGTTCATCGAGGGTATCGTCGATCGGTGCGCCGGAGAGGCGAAGCACGATGCGCTCCAGCGTGAAGAGCACGATGAGCGCTCCTCCCGCGACAAGCGGGACGTAATCCCAGCCCCCCGATATGCCGAGTGACGGCAAGGTAGAGCCCCAGGTCAATGCGACCAGCTGGCTGCCATACCAGATCATGCCGATGCCGAAGGCGAGCGCGACGAGGTCCGAAATCATCCGCAGCCAACGCTTGCCGCCTTTCGGCAGCACGTAGAGCAGGACGTCGAAGCCAAGATGGTAGTTCTCGCGCACACCGACGGCAGCGCCGAGGAAAATGAACCAGCTCATCAGCATCACCGAGCCCGGCTCGGTCCAGCTGGGCGAGCGGTTCAGAACATAGCGGCCGAACACCTGCCATGCGACGAAGGCGGTCATCAGCACCAGCCCGATGCCGGCGATCGACAGCGCCGCCGTGCTGACGCGCGACATCACTTGCGCGACGCCGGACAGAAGCGGTCTTGGTTTTGGGCTGGAAGTCACCGGTTTTCTCCGCAAGAGGATGGCGGCGCGGAATGTCCGCGCCGCCGCTTGATCACTGCACGGCCTTGATGGCTTCGACCATGGCCTTCAGCTTGTCGTCCTTGACGTGCTTCTCGTAGACCGGCCCCATCGCGTCGATGAAGGGCTGCTTGTCCGGCGTCGTGATCTGCGAACCTGCCGCCTCGACCTTGGCGCGCGATTCCTTGACCTTGGCGGTCCACAGCTCGCGCTGCTTGGCGACGCTTTCTTTGGCGGCCGCCTTGAATATCGCCTGGTCTTCCGGCGTCAGCTTGTCCCAGCTCGACTTCGCCATGACGAAGGCTTCCGGCACCATCGTGTGCTCGTCGAGCGAATAATACTTGGCGACTTCCGCGTGCTTGGCAGTGTCGTAGCTCGGAAAATTATTCTCCGCGCCGTCGATGACCCCGGTCTCGATCGCCGAATACACTTCGCCATAAGGCATCGGTGTCGCGTTGGCGCCGAGTGCCGCCACCATGTCGACGAAGATGTCGGACTGGATGACGCGGAACTTCATGCCGGCCATATCGGCTACAGTGTTGATCGGCTTCTTCGAATTGTAGAAGGAGCGCGCACCGCCGTCGTAAAAGGCGAGCAACACCAGCCCGACCTGGTCGAACGCCGCCGCGATCTGGTCGCCGATCGCCCCGTCCATGACCTTGTGCATATGCTCTTCCGAACGGAAGATGTAGGGCAGCGAGGGCACGGTGGTCTCGGGGATGAGCCCGTTGAACGGCGCCATCGAAACACGATTGAGATCGATCACGCCGGTGCGCACCTGCTCGATCGTGTCCTTTTCCTCGCCAAGTTGCGCGGAAGGATAGATCTCGACCACATAGCGGCCGGCCGTGCGCTCCTTCACCAGCTCGCCGAAATATTTGACCGCCTCGACCGTCGGATAGCCATCCGGGTGGGTGTCGGACGAGCGCAGGACCGTCTGGGCGCTTGCCGATCCGGCCAGCAGTGCGGCGGCAACTAGCGTAGCTCCCGCCAGTCTAGAAAAATGCAGCATTGGTTTCCTCCCGTTTTTGAAACGATGGCGGCAAGCGCCGTTAGAGCCGGTACGCCTTTTTCGCGAGCGTATAGGCAAGTTCCTGCGCCAGCTCGTGCGCCTCGTCTTCGCCGAGCCGATGCTCGGTGACGAGACGCGCCAGAAAAGCGCAATCGACCCGGCGCGCCACATCATGGCGAGCCGGTATGGATGGGAAGGCGCGGGTGTCGTCGTTGAAACCGACGGTGTTGTAGAAACCGGCGGTTTCGGTGGTCATCTCACGGAACCTGCGTATGCCTTCGGGGCTGTCGTGGAACCACCAAGCCGGCCCGAGCTTCAATGCCGGGTAGACGCCGGCGAGCGGCGCCAGCTCGCGCGCATAGCTGGTCTCGTCGAGGGTGAAGAGGATGACGGTGAGGTCGCGCTCCAGCCCGACGCAGTCGAGCAGCGGCTTCAGCGCCGTCACATAATCGGTTCGGGTCGGGATGTCGAAGCCTTTGTCCCTGCCGAACTTCTGAAAGATAGAAGGCGAATGATTGCGCCAGGAGCCGGGATGTATCTGCAGGACCAGCCCGTCGTCGCGGCTCATCTTGGCCATCTCGGTCAGCATCTGGGCGCGAAACAGTTTTCGCTCGCGCTCGTCGTCCGAGCCCCGGCGGATACGGTTGAACAGCTCCGCGGCGGCGGCATCCGAAAGATTGGCGGTGTCGGCCGTCGGATGGCCGTGATCGGAGGACGTCGCACCGAAACTCTTGAAGAAGGCGCGCCGCTGGCGATGCGCATCGAGATAGCCGGTCCAAGTACCGGTGTCGCGGCCGGTGATCTCGCCAAGCCGGTCGAGATTGGCTGAGAAGCCTTCGAAATCGGGATCGACGACCGCATCGGGCCGGTAGGCGGTGACGACGCGGCCCTGCCAGCCGCTCTCGCGGATCATCTGGTGCCATCTGAGATCGTCGAGCGCACCTTCGGTCGTCGCGATGACCTCGATGTTGAAGCGCTCGAACAGCGCCCGAGGGCGATAGTCTTCACGCTGCAGCAGCGTCGCGATCGTGTCGTAGTGGCGGTCGGCTGTCTTGGCATTCAGCGGCTCGCCGATGCCGAACAGATGGGCGAGCACATGGTCGAACCACAGCCGGGTCGGCGTACCCCGAAACAGGTAATAATGCTCGGCGAAGCGCCGCCAGATCGTTCTGCCGTCGGTCTCCACTGGCGAGCCGTCAAGCGTCGGCACCCCAAGCTCCTCAAGCCGAACGCCCTGGCTGAACAGCATGCGGAAAATGTAGTGGTCCGGCACGATCAGCAATTGCGCCGGATCGGGAAACGCCTCGTTGAGCGCATACCAGCGCGGATCGGTGTGGCCGTGCGGGCTGACGATCGGCAGATCCTTGACCGCGGCGTAGAGATCGCGGGCCAGCGAAAGCGGGCGCGCCTCGGCGGCAAACAGCAAATCCGGATCCGTCAATGCGGCCACGTAATCCTCCCAACTCGGACATCGGTAGGGTTGGAAAGAAATAATGTCAACATACAAAAACTGGGTTGTTGTATGATGACTTTTCGTCGGCCATTGCCCATTGTGCGTGACGGCATCGGGTGTTACGCCGCCTGCCAGCAGGACCCAACAATCTCGATCAGACACGTGGCGCAATGACCAATAGACGCCTTTCCAACAGCACGCTGAAGGCACTGCCGGCTTCGGTCGCGGTTCCGCGCTACGCCCGCGGCGGCGTCGCACCGGGCATCGTCCATCTCGGCGTCGGTGCGTTCCATCGCGCCCATCAGGCGGCCTATGTCGACCACTGCCTGGCGGCGGGAGAGGCGGACTGGGGCATTGTCGGCGTGTCCTTGCGCAGTCCAGACACACGCGACGCACTAGCGCCGCAGGATGGCCTCTACACGCTGGCGATCAGGAGCAGCATCGGCGAAGAGCTGCGCGTCGTCGGTTCGATCCTGTCGATGCTGGTGGCGCCGGAAGATCCGGCTGCGGTGCTCGCCGCTCTGACGGATCAGCGCACCCGCATCGTTACGCTCACGATCACCGAAAAGGCTTATCTGAGAGCAGCCGGCGGCGGTCTGGACAGCACCCATCCGGACATCGTCCATGATTTGGCTAACCCGCAAATGCCACGGACGGCGCATGGTTTTCTCACCGAAGCGCTGTCGCGCCGCCGTTTCGCCGGCATCAAGCCCTTCACCGTGCTCTGCTGCGACAACCTTCCGGCCAATGGCGCCACGCTGCACCGCCTGCTGGTCGAATTCGCGGCACTGCGCGATCCCGGCCTTGCCGGGCACATCGCCGACGGCGTCGCCTTCCCGTCGAGCATGGTCGACCGCATCGTGCCGGCGACCACCGATGCGGACCGGGCGCGTATCGCCGTCGAGCTCGGCGTCGAGGATGCCTGGCCGGTGATGACCGAGCCGTTCTGCCAATGGGTGGTCGAGGATGATTTCCCGGCAGGCAGGCCGGTCTGGGAAAAGTTCGGCGTCACCATGGTCGGCGACGTCGGGCCCTTCGAGGACATGAAGCTGCGGCTGCTCAACGGTTCGCATTCGGCAATCGCCTATCTCGGCCTGCTCAGCGGCTACGACACGGTCGACCGCGCCTTTGCCGATCCGGCGATCCGGCAATTCGTCGACGGACTATGGGCCGAAGCCATCCCGACGCTGCCGCAGGACGCCGGGCTCGATACGGCCGGCTACACGGCCCAGCTCGCCGAACGCTATTCGAACACCGCCCTCGCCCATCGCACGGCGCAGATCGCCAATGACGGCAGCCAGAAACTGCCGCAGCGCATCGTCGCCTCGGCCGTCGATCGGCTGGGTGCCGGTGACCCGCCCGCGCATCTCATGCTGGTGGTGGCGGCCTGGATCGCCGCTTGCGAGGCGCGCGGCAAAACTTTGCCGGAAGCCCATTTTACCGACCCGATCGACACTCGGCTTACTGTGCTCGGCAGCCGGCCAGCTATCGAAACGGTGACAGCGATGTTCGATCTCGCCGGCTTCGCCAAAGACCATTCCCACCGCATGACACTGATCGATCTGACGGCAGCCCATCTCGAGCGCCTGCGGCGAGGCGGACCTGCCGCTGCCTTCGTGGCGCTTGGCATAGGGAGTGAGAAGCCATGAGACAAACCTGGCGCTGGTTCGGGCCAGACGATCCGGTGACGCTTGCCCATGTCCGTCAAGCCGGCGCCGTCGGCATCGTCAGCGCGCTGCACCACCTCAACGACGGCCGCGCCTGGCCGGCGGACGAGATCGCCAGGCGCAAGGCCGACATCGAGGCAGCGGGCCTGACCTGGGATGTGGTAGAAAGCATTGTCGTCCATGAGGACATCAAGACCCGCAGCGGCAACTGGCGCACCCTGATCGACAATTACAAGGCGTCGGTCCGCTCCGTCGCCGCCGCCGGGATCAATACCGTCTGCTATAATTTCATGGCGATCACCGACTGGACGCGCACAGATCTCGATTATCCCATGCCGCATGGCGGCACGGCGCTGCGCTTCGATGTCGTCGAGCTCTGCGCCTATGACGTGTTCATCCTTGAGCGAGAAGGGGCGGAGGCCGATCACCCGCCGGCCCGCGTCGAGGCCGCGCGTGTGCGACTGCAAGGGATGAGCGACAGCGACAAGGCAAGGCTGGAGCGCAACCTGATCGGCTGGGTTCCGGCGCGCGAATTCATCTTCGATCGGGCAAGCTTCCGCCGTGCCCTCGACCTCTACAAGGACGTCTCAACCGAAGGTCTGCGCGAAAACCTGTTTGCCTTCCTGCGCGAGATCGTGCCGGTGGCCGAAGAGGCCGGCGTCAGGATGGCGATCCATCCCGACGATCCACCTTTTTCGCTGTTCGGCCTGCCGCGCATCGTTTCCAACGCCAATGATGCCCGCGCGCTGCTCGACGCCGTCGCTTCGCCGGCCAACGGGTTGACGCTGTGCACCGGCTCCTACGGGGCGGGCGCGCAGAACGATCTGCCGACGATGGCCAAGGCCTTCGCCGAAAACATCCATTTCGCCCATCTGCGCAACGTCACCAAGGAGCCAGACGGCTCCTTCCACGAAGCCGAGCACCTCGACGGCGACACCGACATGGTGGCGGTCGTGTCGGCGCTGATTGGCGAAGAGCGGCGGCGCAAGGCGGCAGGCAGGGCGGACTGGCAGATCCCGAT
Source organism: Mesorhizobium sp. M0904 (assembly GCF_040319475.1). Lineage (NCBI taxonomy): Bacteria > Pseudomonadati > Pseudomonadota > Alphaproteobacteria > Hyphomicrobiales > Phyllobacteriaceae > Mesorhizobium > Mesorhizobium sp. M0904. The sequence goes on from NZ_JAMYOC010000007.1 coordinate 172,563, forward strand.
GCGTCCGGACCATGGCCACGCGATCGTCGACGACATCGGCAAAAAGGTGAACCCCGGCTATTCCTGCATCGGCCGCCTGAAGGGCCTCGCCGAACTGCGCGGCGTCATGCGCGCAGTAGAGGCACTGACGGTGTGACCAGCCCCCCTTCTCCCCTTGTGGGAGAAGGTGGCCGAGCGGAGCTCGGTCGGATGAGGGGTGCTCCAGGGATCGCCGCCGTCTCGTTTCTTCCAACACCCCTCAACCGTCTCGGCGCTGCGCGCCGATCCACCTTCTCCCACAAGGGGAGAAGGCAGGGGGCGCCTGTTAAGCCGGCAACAGCGCGCCTTCAAGCGTCGTAAGCTGGTTGAGGAACTGCTCGGCCTTGCTGCGGGTCTGGTCGTCCTTGGCGTCGGCGGCGTCTTCCCTGGCCTCCTGGATGCGGCGGGCAAGGTCGGCGCGGTCGATGTCGCCCACGGCCACAGCCGATTCGGCGAGCAGCGTGCAGCCGGCCGGAACGATGTCGGCAAAGCCGCCGAACACCACATAGCGCTCTTCCTTGCCGGAAACGGTCTTCAGCGTGACGACGCCGGGCTTGATCGTGGTCATGACGGGTGCGTGATGCGCCATGACAGTCATCTCGCCTTCGGCGCCCGGAATGACGACGGATTCGACCTGCTCGGAAACCAAGAGGCGCTCCGGCGAGACCAGTTCGAATTTGAAAGCTTCAGGCATGATCAATTTAGCGACTGGTGAATGGTGAATGGTGAATGGTCAGAAAGAATGACCTTCACTCAGCCCCCGATTTCCTATCCGCTACTCCCCATTCACAATTCACTATTGACCATTCACCATCAGGCCGCTTCAGCGGCCAGGCGCTGTGCCTTCTCGACCGCTTCCTCGATGCCGCCGACCATGTAGAAGGCGGCCTCCGGCAGATGGTCGTAATCGCCGTTGCAAAGGCCCTTGAAGCCCTTGATGGTGTCGGCGAGGTCGACCAGCTTGCCCGGTGCGCCGGTGAACACTTCGGCGACGAAGAAGGGCTGCGACAGGAAGCGCTCGATCTTGCGAGCGCGGGCCACGGTCTGCTTATCCTCTTCCGACAGCTCGTCCATGCCCAGGATGGCGATGATGTCCTGCAGCGACTTGTAGCGCTGAAGGATCGACTGCACCTGGCGGGCGACCTGATAATGCTCTTCGCCGACAACCATCGGGTCGAGCATGCGCGAGGTCGAATCGAGCGGATCGACCGCCGGATAGATGCCCTTTTCCGAAATCGCGCGGTTGAGCACGGTCGTCGCGTCGAGGTGGGCGAACGAGGTCGCCGGTGCAGGGTCGGTCAGGTCGTCGGCCGGCACATAGATCGCCTGCACCGAGGTGATCGAACCCTTGGTCGTCGTGGTGATACGCTCCTGTAGCGCACCCATGTCGGTAGCCAGCGTCGGCTGGTAGCCCACGGCCGAAGGAATGCGGCCGAGCAGCGCCGACACTTCCGAGCCCGCCTGCGTGAAACGGAAGATGTTGTCTACGAAGAACAGCACGTCCTGGCCCTGATCGCGGAAATATTCGGCAACCGTCAGCCCGGTCAGGCCGACGCGGGCGCGGGCGCCCGGCGGCTCGTTCATCTGGCCATAGACGAGCGCGGCCTTGGAGCCTTCGCCGCCGCCCTTCTTGTTGACGCCGGACTCGATGAACTCGTGATAGAGGTCGTTGCCTTCGCGGGTGCGCTCGCCGACGCCGGCGAACACCGAGAAGCCGCCATGCGCCTTGGCGACGTTGTTGATCAGTTCCTGGATCAGCACCGTCTTGCCGACGCCGGCGCCGCCGAACAGGCCGATCTTGCCGCCGCGGGCATAGGGGGCCAGCAGGTCGAGCACCTTGATGCCGGTGACCAGGATCTGCGCTTCCGTCGACTGCTCGACATAGGTCGGCGCCGGCTGATGGATCGAGCGCATCTCGATGCCGTCGACCGGGCCTGCCTCGTCGACCGGCTCGCCGATGACGTTGATGATGCGGCCGAGCATGCCCGGGCCGACCGGCACGGTGATCGGTGCACCGGTATCATAGACGTCCTGGCCGCGGACCAGACCTTCGGTCGAGTCCATGGCGATGCAGCGCACGGTGTTTTCGCCCAGATGCTGGGCCACCTCTAGCACCAGGCGATTGCCGACGTTGATCGTCTCAAGCGCGTTCAGGATCGCCGGCAGATGTTCGCCGAACTGGACGTCGACAACGGCGCCGATGACCTGGCGAACCTTGCCTGCCAGGCCGGTTTTCTTGATGGTGGCGGCCGGCGCATTCACAGCGGCGACCTTGGTTGCTGCCGCTTTCTTGGCCGGAGCGGCCTTTGCTGCTGCTGGTGCCGCGGCCTTCGGGGCTGCCGTCTTCGGGGTCGCTGCTTTCGCCATCGTCCTTACCCTTTTCGTCTCTTTGTTTCTCACACGCTTGAGGTCGATGACCTCCTTGTGAGCGTGCCTAGAGCGCCTCGGCGCCCGAAATGATTTCGATCAATTCCTTGGTGATCTGCGCCTGCCGCTGGCGGTTGTAGGTGATCGACAATTTGTTGATCATGTCGCCGGCGTTGCGCGTCGCATTGTCCATGGCGCTCATCTTGGCGCCCATCTCGCCGGCAGCATTCTCGAGCAGCGCGCGAAAAACCTGCACGGAAATGTTGCGCGGGATGAGATCGGAGAGGATCTCGCCCGGCTCCGGCTCGTATTCGTAGACAGCGCTGCCGCCGTCCCTCACTTCCGCGCCAGCCGCAGGCGCGCCCGCCGGGACAATTTGCTGCGCCGTCGGGATCTGGCTGATCACCGACTTGAACTGCGAATAGAACAGCGTGCAGATGTCGAAGCCGCCTTCGTTGAACAGGTGGATCACCTTCTTGGCGATGGCATCGGCATTGACAAAGCCCAGCGTCTTGACCTCGCGCAGGTCGACACGCTCGATGATCAGCGCCCCGTAGTCGCGGCGCAATATGTCGAACCCCTTCTTGCCGACGCAGATGATCTTGACCTGCTTGCCGTCTGCCAGAAGCTTGCGGATGTGGTCGCGGGCAAAGCGGGCGATCTGCGAATTGAAGCCGCCGCACAGACCGCGTTCGGCCGTGCAGACGACAAGCAGATGCACGTCGTCCTTGCCGGTGCCGGTCATCAGCGCCGGGGCATCGCCGCCGCCGCCGATCGCCTGGGTGATATTGGCCAGCACCGCGCCCATGCGCTCCGAATAGGGACGCGCCGCTTCCGCCGCTTCCTGCGCGCGACGCAGCTTCGCCGCGGCGACCATCTGCATCGCCTTGGTGATCTTCTGCGTCGCCTTGACCGAGGCGATACGGTTACGAAGGTCTTTTAACGAAGGCATGCTTTAAACCTGATCCCGTCCGTCCTGCTCAAGCAAAGGTCTTGGCGAAGGCGTCGATTTCTGCCTTCAGCCTGGCGCGCAGATCGTCGGACAGCGCCTTCTCCTTGCGGATGCCGTCGAGCACGTCCTTGCCGGCCGAGCGCATATGCGACAACAGACCATGCTCGAACTTGCCGACCTGGTTGACCGCCAGCTTGTCGAGATAGCCGTTGACGCCGGCGAAGATCACCGCGACCTGCTCCTCGACTTTGAGCGGCGAGAATTGCGGCTGCTTCAACAGCTCGGTCAGACGCGAGCCGCGGTTGAGCAGGCGTTGCGTGGCGGCGTCGAGATCGGAGCCGAACTGCGCGAAAGCAGCCATTTCGCGGTACTGCGCGAGCTCGCCCTTGATCGACCCGGCAACCTGCTTCATCGCCTTGATCTGCGCCGAGGAACCGACGCGCGACACCGAAAGGCCGACATTGACCGCCGGGCGCACGCCCTGGAAGAACAGATTGGTTTCCAGGAAGATCTGGCCGTCGGTGATCGAGATGACGTTGGTCGGGATATAGGCCGACACGTCGTTGGCCTGCGTTTCGATGATCGGCAGCGCAGTCAGAGACCCACCGCCATTTTCGTCATTGAGCTTGGCGGCGCGCTCGAGCAGGCGCGAGTGCAGGTAGAAGACGTCGCCGGGATAGGCCTCGCGGCCCGGCGGACGGCGCAGCAGCAGCGACATCTGGCGATAGGCGACGGCCTGCTTCGACAGGTCGTCGTAGCTGATCAGCGCGTGCATGCCGTTGTCGCGGAAATATTCGCCCATGGTGCAGGCGGTGAACGGCGCCAGGAACTGCATCGGCGCCGGATCGGAGGCGGTCGCGGCGATGATGATCGAATAGTCGAGCGCGCCGCGCTCTTCCAGGACCTTGACGAACTGCGCCACCGTCGAGCGCTTCTGGCCGACGGCGACATAGACGCAGTACAGCTTTTCCTTCTCAGGGCCGTTGTCGTGCACCGATTTCTGGTTGAGCATGGTGTCGAGGATGATCGCGGTCTTGCCGGTCTGGCGGTCGCCGATGACCAGCTCGCGCTGGCCGCGGCCGACCGGGATCAGCGCGTCGATGGCCTTGAGGCCAGTCGACATCGGCTCGTTCACCGATTTGCGCGGGATGATGCCGGGCGCCTTGACGTCGACGCGCTTGCGTTCGGTGGCCTGGATCGGGCCTTTGCCGTCGATCGGGTTGCCGAGCGCGTCGACGACGCGGCCGAGCAGGCCCATGCCGACGGGCGCATCGACGATGGCGCCGGTGCGCTTGACGGTGTCGCCTTCCTTGATGTCGCGGTCGGCGCCGAAGATGACGACGCCGACATTGTCGGCTTCGAGGTTGAGCGCCATGCCGCGGATGCCGCCGGGGAACTCGACCATCTCGCCGGCCTGGACATTGTCGAGGCCGTAGACGCGGGCGATACCGTCACCGACGGACAGCACCTGGCCGACTTCGGAGACCTCGGCCTCCTTGCCGAAATTCTTGATCTGGTCTTTCAGAATTGCGGAAATTTCCGCGGCGCGGATGTCCATCAGCCGACCTCTTTCAGTGCAAGCTTGAGCGAATTGAGTTTGGTTTTGAGCGACGTATCGATCTGGCGCGAGCCGATCTTGACCACCAGTCCGCCGAGCAGCGATGGATCGACGGTGACCGTGATCGCCACGTCCTTGCCGGCGACGCGTTTCAGCGCAGCTTTCAGCTCGGTTTCCTGGGCAGGCGTCAGCGCATGTGCCGAGGTGACCTCGGCAGCGGTCTCGCCGCGGTGTTCGGCGGCGATCTGGCGGAACGCCTTGATCATGCCGGGCACGGCGAACAGCCGGCGATTCTGGGCAACGACGCGCAGGAAATTGCCGGTGAGGCCGGTAATCCCTGCTCTGTCGGCGATCGCGGCGATCGCCTTGGCCTGGTCCTCGCTGGAGAAGACAGGGCTCCTGATCAGCCGCGAAAGGTCAGCGCTGCCTTCGAGCATCGTTTCGAACCTGTTGAGGTCGGCCTCGACGCTGGCGACCGAATTGGCCTGCAGCGCGAGTTCGAACAGCGAACCCGCATAGCGTTCTGCGACACCTGAGATTGGCGATGACGATTGGGCCACGGACCGTCTTTTCTCTTGTCTGACAGGCCGCAGATTGTTGGCGCGAGCAAAAACTCTGGCTAAATCTTTGACCTTACTGCATTTTTCCAAGCACGGAGGCGCGGCTTCCGCTATCCCCGGTCGAAAGTCGATTGCCGTCTAGCACAGGCATTTTCAGACCGCAATGCGTCGTCCGGCATGGTTTTCAGGCACTATTGTCGCATCCGCCGGGCGAGTTCAGCAACCAACCCCGGATTGATCCCTGATTCAGGGCAAAAAGCCGAAGGCGAAGGCAAGCGGCAGCGCCGCCAGCACCAGCTCGACGACGATGGAAGCCCAGTTGAACGGCGTGTTGGCGCCGTCCGACATCATCGATAGCAGCCGGCCGAAGGCGGTGAACAGCCAGGAGAAGCCGAGCGCCATATAGAGCAGCGGCTGCGCCAAGAGGATGCAGCACAGGCTGACACCGAGATAGAAGCCCGACATCCTGCCGCGACCTTCGGCGATCGCCGCCGCCTTCTCGGGCTTGACCTGCAGCCTGAGAATCCGGAAGGCCAGCCCTGGCGCCAGGAACAGCAGCAGCCCGAAAAGCAAGGTCACCACGGCGCTTGACCATGCCAGCCACTCGCCCTGGCTCATCGGCCATGGAAACGCAAATTCCATCCTTGTCCCCTCGTAGATGCATCCCTGAAATCTCGGGCAGTTTAGCGAAGCAAGAGACATTCGCCAGATAGATATTGGACACTCACGCACGATCTCTTTCAGCGGGCGATAAGAGGTCGCCGCCGATTCCAGCTCATCCCGTCGAGCAAGCTAGGCCTGTTCCTTTCCTGTATAGTTGCTATATATTATGACCACATGAGACCACAGGAGAGCGGTTGTGAAAACGATGCAGGTTCGGGATGCCAAGGCAGGATTCTCGGCGCTCGTCGAGGCCGCGGAGAACGGCGAACCAACCATCATTACGAAGCATGGTAAACCAGCGGCGGCGATCGTCTCGATCGAGGACGTTCAAAAGCTGTATCCCGTCAAGCGCCGGAACTTCGGGGAATTTCTTTTGACCTATCCCGGAGGGATAGAACTTGAGAGGAACGAAGCACCCTCGCGGGATGTCGATCTTTGAATGGCTATCTCATCGATACATCGATTCTATCCGCCTTCGCGCCCGGAAAGCCGGAGCTTGCAAAAGATGTTTCCACATGGATTGTAACGCAAGGCGAAAAGCAGACGCTGTTCGTACCTGTAATAGCAATCGTTGAAATCGAGAAGGGCATACGCAAGCTCGATCGTGCGGGTGCTACAAAACGGGTGGAGAGTCTTACTACTTGGCTCAATGATATCATCGAAGGGTTTGCTGGTCAGATTCTGGAGGTCGATACCGATATTGCGCGAAGAGCAGGCCAAATGGAGGAAGCAGCCTCTGCGCAGGGGAGAAATCCAGGCTTAGCTGACATACTCATCGGCGCCACGGCAGCAATCAAAGAGCTTACTGTGATAACAGCCAATATCCGACACTTTGAAGCGCTCGACGTGTGGTGCTGGAACATACTGCAAGACCCGCCTGCGGCCGATTAATACACTCAAGCGAGTTACAAAAAGCTCTGCGGGTCGATGTCGACCTGGACTCGCACCGAGCCCCTTATCCTCGGTCCCTCAGCCAGCATGGTGCGAATGAACCCTTGCATGTCGGCGCGCCGTTCGCCTTGGATCAGCAGGCGAAAGCGATGGCGGCCGCCGATCAATGACAGCGGCGCCTCGGCCGGGCCGAGCACGAACAGGTCGGTGGCTTGCGGCGCGGCGCGACGCAGGCCACGGGCGTGCGCTTCGGCTTCGGCCCGTGTCACCGCGCTGACGATGACGCCGGCGAGCCTGCCGAAGGGCGGCAGCCCCGCCCGCTCACGCTCGGCGATCTCGCGCTCGTAGAAGGCCTCGGCATCGCCTGAGACGATCGCGCGCATCACCGGGTGGTCGGGTTGGAAGGTCTGCAGCAGGCCGAGGCTTTTCTTGCCGGTGCGACCGGCGCGGCCGGTCACCTGGCTGAGCAGTTGGAAGGTGCGCTCGGCGGCGCGCGGGTCGCCATTGGCAAGGCCGAGATCGGCATCGACCACACCGACCAGCGTCATATTGGGGAAGTTGTGGCCCTTGGCGACGAGTTGCGTGCCGATGACGATGTCGGCCTCGCCATTGGCGATGGCTTCAAGCTCGAGCCGCAGCCGCCGCACGCCGCCCATCAGGTCCGACGACAAGACGATGGTGCGGGCATCGGGGAAATGCGCGACGACCTCCTCGGCGATGCGCTCGACGCCTGGCCCGCAGGCGACCAGATGATCGAGCGTGCCGCATTCCGGACAGGCTTCGGGCCGGCGTTCATTGTGCCCGCAGTGGTGGCAGACGAGCTGGCCGCGAAAGCGGTGCTCGACCAGCCAGGCCGAGCAGACCGGACAGCCGAAGCGGTGGCCGCAGACCCGGCAGAGCGTCAGCGGCGCATAGCCGCGCCGGTTGAGGAACAGCAGCGACTGTTCCTTTCTTTCCAGCGTCTGCCGCATATGGCCGAGCAGCACCGGCGACAGGAAGCCGCCGCGTGCCGGCGGCGCGCGGCGCATGTCGACCGTCTTGAGATCGGGAAGTGCCGCCTCGGCAAAGCGCGCCGAAAGCACCGCCCTGCTATAGCGGCCCTGGCTGGCATTGACCCGGCTTTCGACCGACGGTGTCGCCGAGGCGAGCACGACCGGAAAGCCGCCGATATGGCCGCGCACCACGGCCATGTCGCGCGCGTTGTAAAAGACGCGATCCTCCTGCTTGTAGGCGGGATCGTGCTCTTCGTCGACGACGATCAATCCAAGCTCCCTGAATGGCAGGAATAGCGCCGAGCGCGCGCCTGCGACGACCCGCACGCCGCCTTCCGCTACCTGCCGCCAGACCTTTTCGCGCATCCTTGGCGGCAGGTCCGAGTGCCATTCCGCCGGCTTGGCACCGAACCGCTCCTGGAAGCGTTCGAGGAAGGCATGGGTCAGCGCAATTTCCGGCAGCAGGATCAGCACCTGCTTGCCGCGATCGAGCGCGGCCGCGACCGCCTCGAAATAGACCTCCGTCTTGCCGGATCCGGTTACACCGTCGAGCAGGGTGACCCCGAATGTACCGGTCGCGACATTGGCGCGCAGCGTCTCGGCGGCATCGCTCTGGTCGGGCATCAGTGAAGGCACGGCGTAGCCGGGATCGGGTGCTGCGACCACCGGCCGCGGCGGGATCATCACCGTCTGGAATACGCCCTGCGCCCGCAGCCCGTCCACCACCGTCGACGACACGCCTGCCGCATGCGCCAGGCCGGACCGCGTCCAGGCCAGTCCGCCTTCGGCTGTCTCCAGCACGCGCGTCCTCGCCTCCGTCATCCGGTCGGGTCTGGCGAAGGTGCGCTGCAGCCCTTCGATCCACGGCTCCGGATCGAACGCCTCTGGCGCCCTGAGCAGCATGCGCGCCACCATGCCGGGCGGCGACAGCGTGTACTGCGCCACCCAATCGACAAAACGCCGCATCGCGCGGTCGATCGGCGGGCAGTCGAAAACCTGCTCGATCGGCCGCAATTTCTTCGCGTCGACCTTTTCGACGACGCCGTCCCAGACGATGCCGGCGACCTGGCGGGGCCCAAGCGGAACGCGCACGATCGAGCCCGGCACCACGCGCATGCCAGCCGGCACCGCATAGGTGTAGGGGCGCTCGGCGGGCATCGGCACCAGCACCGGTGCGGCCGCGACAAAGGGCGAATCTTCGATCATGAGGCGTGACCTTGCCCCGACTTTGGTCTAGATCAAAGTCCGACCCCAAATGTGCATGACGTGCACATGAAAAATCTTCAGGAGACCGCCATGAAATTTTTTGTCGACACCGCCGATGTCAAGGAAATCCGCGAGCTGAACGATCTGGGGCTACTCGACGGCGTAACCACCAATCCGTCGCTGATCCTGAAATCCGGCGGCAAGATCGCCGACGTCACAAGAGAGATCTGCGAGATCGTCAAGGGCCCGGTCTCGGCCGAAGTCGTCGCCACCGAATACAAGGACATGATGGCGGAGGCCAAGATCCTGGCCAGGATCGCCGACAATGTCTGCATCAAGGTGCCGCTGACGCTCGACGGCCTGAGAGCCTGCAAGGACATCCGGTCGGACGGCCGCATGGTCAACGTCACGCTGTGCTTCTCGGCCACCCAGGCGCTGCTCGCCGCCAAGGCCGGCGCCTCCTTTATCTCGCCCTTCGTCGGCCGCATCGACGACAGCGGCTGGGACGGCATGGAGCTGATTGCCGATATTCGCACCATCTATGACAATTATGACTTCCAGACTGAAATCCTGACCGCTTCGGTGCGCACCGTGAACCATGTCAAGCAGGCGGCGCTGATCGGCGCCGACGTCATCACCGCGCCGCCGGCAACTCTCAAGGCACTGGTCAAGCACCCGCTGACCGACAAGGGCCTGGAGCTGTTCCTCGCCGACTGGGCAAAGACCGGGCAGAAGATCGGCTGAAGCGACTATCCTGCGAACAAAAAAGGCCGAGCAATCGGCCTTTTTTGCAGATTGCGCACTCTGGAAACACCTAGCTTGCCGCCGGCTTGCCGTGCTTGATCAGATCCTGGGCGATCGACAGCCGCAGCACATCCGCCAGTTCGCGCGCCGCACGGTTCTCGGCGTCGATCTGGGCTCGGTATGACGCGAATTCCTGGCGGGGCCTGTCGTATGACGACGGAATCGAGCGCTTGCCCCTCGCTATGACCGTGCCCGTCTTGGCATCGCTGAGCACATAGTTGGCGGTCAGCGTCACGGTGCCGGCGGTCGGCTCGTCCTCGTCGGTCGTGACCTGCTCGATTGCCGCCGATTCGACGAGTTCGGAGACGCCCAGATCAAGCGAATAGACCGGCGAAGCTGGCTCGCCGGCGCCCTGGCCGAGTGCGAAGATCAAATTGTTGCGGACCTGCTGGGCGTAGCGGGTCTTGACCGGCTTGACGGAGATCGATGCCAGCTCGGCAGCAGCGCCGACCTGCGAGCCGGCGACCAGCGGCGCGCTCGAATAGAGCGGCCGCACCGTGCAGGCGGAAACCAGCGCCACCGAGGCGAGCAGCCCGCAAAGCACGATACGGCGCACCGTCAGCTCTGTCTTTCGCGGCTTAGGCAACGACATTGACGATCCTCTGCGGCACGATGATCACCTTGCGCGGCGCCTTACCTTCGAGCGCTTTCTGAACGAAGTCGAGAGCCAGAACCGCCTTTTCGACCGCACCTTGATCCGCGTCGCGGGCAATTGTCAAATCGCCGCGTTTCTTGCCGTTGACCTGCACCGGCAGCACGATCTCGGCGTCGACGACAAGCGAGGGATCGTAGTCCGGCCAGGGCCGTTCGGCGACAAGGTCGGTGCCGCCGAGCGTCTGCCAGCACTCCTCTGCCAGATGCGGCATGACCGGCGCGATCAGGTGCACCAGGACCTCGACGGCCTCACGGCAGGCCGCTTGCAGCGCCGGACCGGCTTTGCCCTCTGCCGCCTCGTTGAGCGGTACGGTCAAGGCATTGGCGAGCTCATAGATGCGGGCGATGGCGCGGTTGAAGGCGAGCTTTTCGATGTCCTCGCCGACCGATTTCAAGATCTTGTGCGCGGCCTTGGACACTGTCCCGGCCTCGCCGTCCTTCGCCGCCTCTGGCCGGACTCCGGCGAGCGATTCGGCAGCCGTCGACACCAGGCGCCAGATGCGCTGGATGAAGCGATGCGCGCCGGCCGCACCCTCGTCGGTCCATTCGACATCGCGCTCGGGCGGCGAGTCCGACAGCATGAACCAGCGCGCCGTATCGGCGCCGTAGCCATCGGTGATCTCTTCCGGGCTCACCGTATTCTTCTTCGACTTCGACATTTTTTCGAGCGGACCGATCACCGCCTCTTCGCCGGTGGCGATTTCGAAGGCGCGGCGCTTGCCGTCGGCGTCTTCCAGCCTGACCTCGCTGGGCGCAAGCCAGCGGCCGTTCGAGGCGCCGCCAACCCGATAGGTCTCGTGCACCACCATGCCTTGCGTGAACAGGCCCCTGAACGGCTCGGCCAGATCGACATGGCCGGTCTCGCGCATGGCGCGGGTGAAAAAGCGCGAATAGAGCAAATGCAGGATCGCATGCTCAATGCCGCCAATATACTGGTCGACCGGCAGCCATTCAGTCGCGGCCTTGGGATCGGTCGGATCGTTTGCCCAGGGCGCCGTGAAGCGCGCGAAATACCACGAAGAATCGACGAACGTGTCCATCGTGTCGGTTTCGCGCCGCGCGTCCTTGCCGCAACGCGGGCATTTGACGTGCCGCCATGTCGGATGGCGATCGAGCGGATTGCCCGGCCGGTCGAACTCAATATCATCCGGCAGCTTGACCGGCAGGTCGGCTTTCGGCACCGGCACAACGCCGCAATCCTCGCAATGGATCATCGGGATAGGGCAGCCCCAATAGCGCTGGCGCGAAATGCCCCAGTCGCGCAGGCGGAAGTTCACCTTGCGCTCGGCCATCGGCCGGTTGCCGATGGTCTTTTGTTCCAGCAGCTTCGCCACCTCGTCGAACGCCTGATCAGGCTTCATACCGTCGAGGAAGCGCGAATTGATCATCACGCCGTCGCCGACATAGGCCTCATCGATGACCTGGAAGCTTCCTTGATTCTCGCCTTCCGGCATCACCACCGGAATGACCGGCAGGCCGTATCTGATGGCGAAGTCGAGGTCGCGCTGGTCACCGGACGGGCAGCCGAAGATGGCGCCGGTGCCGTAGTCCATCAGCACGAAATTGGCGACGTAGACGGGCAGCGTCCACTTCTCGTCGAACGGATGGACGACGCGGATGCCGGTATCGAAACCCTTCTTCTCGGCCGTCTCCAATGCCGCCACCGAAGTGCCCATATGGCGGACTTCGTCGATGAACTTTGCCGCCGCCGGATTGTCTTCGGCGGCCTTTTTGGCCAGCGGATGGTCGGCCGCAATCGCCATGAAGGAGGCGCCGAAGATGGTGTCGGGCCTTGTCGTATAGATTTCGAGCTCATGCTCGCCGGCGACTGGCTTGGCCAGCGGCCAGCGGATCAGCAGACCTTCCGAACGGCCGATCCAGTTCGCCTGCATCAGCTTCACTTTTTCCGGCCAGTCGTCGAGCTGATCGAGCGAATCCAGCAGGTCCTGCGCATAGTCGGTGATCTTGAAGAACCACTGCGTCAGCTCGCGCTGCTCCACCAAGGCCCCTGAGCGCCAGCCGCGTCCGTCGATGACCTGCTCGTTGGCAAGCACCGTCATGTCCTCCGGATCCCAGTTGACCTTGGAGGATTTGCGCGTCACCAGCCCCTTCTCGACGAAATCGAGGAACAGCATCTGCTGGCGGTGATAGTAATCGACATCGCAGGTGGCGAACTCGCGCGCCCAATCGAGCGACAGGCCCATGACCTTGAGTTGCTCGCGCATGGCGGCGATGTTCTGATAAGTCCAATCCTTGGGATGGACCTTGTTCTGCATCGCCGCGTTTTCGGCTGGCATGCCAAAGGCGTCCCAGCCCATCGGGTGCAGCACGTTGAAACCCTTGGCCCGCTTGTAGCGCGCCACCACGTCGCCCATCGTATAGTTCCGCGTATGGCCGATATGGATGCGCCCCGACGGATAGGGGAACATCTCCAGCACGTAATATTTCGGGCGCGGGTCGTCATTGTCGGCTTCGAACAGCTTCTTGGCGTCCCAGGCCTTCTGCCATTTGGGCTCTGACGCGCGCGGATTGTATCGTTCGGTTGCCATCGGGTGTTTTTCACTTAAAAGCATGCGCGAGCCGCCGGACAATGCCCGGGCGGCTCAGGAAATGTCGTCGCGGTGTTCACCATGGATTGCCGGACCCGTCAACTGCGGCGATCCGGCGAAAGCCAAACACAGGCAGGATATAGGCATGGCGAGCGCCGTCGAACAGCTTTTCACGGTCAAGGCAAGGATCGCTGCCGCTGAGCGCGAGGCAGGACGCGACGCCGGAGCGGTGACACTGGTCGCGGTCTCGAAAACCTTCGACGCCGCCGATATCCGCCCCGTCATCGAGGCCGGCCAGCGCGTCTTCGGCGAAAACCGGGTCCAGGAAGCACAAGCCAAATGGCCGGTGCTGAAACATGACTTCCCCGACATCGAGCTGCATCTGATCGGTCCTCTGCAATCGAACAAGGCGAAGGAAGCTGTCGCGCTGTTCGACGTCATCGAAACCGTCGACCGTGAAAAGATCGCCGCCGAACTCGCCAAGGAGATCGCCAGGCAAGGCCGGTCACCAAGGCTGTATGTCCAGGTCAACACCGGCTCCGAGCCGCAAAAGGCCGGCATCGAGCCGCGCGAGGCTGTCGCCTTCGTGGCCCGCTGCCGCTCGGTTCACGGCCTCGCCATCGAAGGGCTGATGTGCATTCCGCCGGCCGGCGAGAACCCCGGTCCGCATTTCGCGCTGCTGGAAAAGCTTGGGCTTGAGGCCGGCGTCGACAAGTTCTCCATGGGCATGTCCGGCGACTACGAAACCGCGATCGCCTTCGGCGCGACCAGTGTCAGGGTTGGATCGGCGATTTTCGGCGCCAGATGAGGCGCAGCCGGCCTTAGGCCACAGGCTGACATCGACTAAGCCAGGGTATAGAAACGGAACGTTTCGTTCCTATATGGGTCGAGTTATTCTCAACCCGTCTGGAGCCACCATGCGTTACAATCAACTTGGAAATACGGGGATGTTCGTGTCCGAACTTTGCCTCGGCACGATGACGTTCGGCGCGGCCGGCGAGAACGCCCAATGGGGCCTGATCGCCAGCCTCGACCAGAAGGGCGTTGACGAGATCGTTGCCCGCTCGCTCGCCGGCGGCGTCAATTTCTTCGACACGGCGGATGTCTATTCCTTTGGTGCCTCGGAACGGCTTCTCGGCCAGTCGCTCAGGAACCTTGGCGTCAACCGGCAGGACGTGATCATCGCCACCAAGGTTCATGGGGCCATGGGCGGAGGCCCGAACCAGCGTGGTTCCTCGCGCGGCCACATCATGGATTCGGTCGAAGGCAGCCTCCAACGGCTGCAGCTGGATCATATCGATCTCTACCAGCTGCACGGCACCGACACGGTGACGCCGATCGACGAAACGCTGCGGGCGCTAGACGACCTGGTTGCCGCCGGCAAGGTCCGCTATGTCGGCGTCTCGAACTGGCAGGCCTGGCGCATCGCCAAGGCGCTGGGTATTGCCGAGCGCAAAGGCTTTGCCCGCTTCGAGACCGTGCAGTCGTATTATTCGATCGCCGGCCGCGATCTCGAGCGCGAAATCGTGCCGCTGCTCAACGAGGAGAAGCTCGGGCTGATGGTCTGGTCGCCGATGGCTGGCGGCCTGCTCTCCGGCAAATACGGACCGGGCGCCCCCGGCAATGGCGAGGGCCGCCGCGCCAGCTTCAATTTCCCGCCGGTCAATGAGGACCGTGCCTGGGCAGCAGTCGCCGTCATGCGCGAGATCGCCGCCAAGCACGGCGTCAGCGTCGCGACGGTGGCGCTCGGCTATGTCCTGGCCAAGCCATTCGTGATGAGCGTCATCATCGGCGCCAGCCGCATGGAGCAGCTGGAACAGAACCTTGCAGCCACCGAGTTGCAGCTCGATGCCGATGATCTTGTTCGCCTCGACGAAGTCAGTGCCCTGCCCGCCGAATACCCGGGCTGGATGCTGGAGCGTCAGGCGGCCGGCCGGCGGCCGGCGCCCTTTGCGCCGAAACAGTAACTCAATCTTACCTTCTTACCTTCGTTGCTTCGGGAGCCGGCAGGCTCCCGATCGTTTTGGGCTCAGTTCAGCCGGACAGTCTCGACCAAAAAGTCCAAAAAGGCCCGCACCCGCGCCGGCAGATGCTTGCCTTGGCCGACATAGACGGCGTGGGTGAGTTCCTCGTCGCCGGGATTGAACTCTTCCAGCAGCGGCAGGAGCCGGCCGGCGGCAATGTCGGCCTCCACATGCCAGCTTGCCAGCCGGGCGATGCCTGCCCCCGAGAGCGCCATCAGCCGCATCGCTTCGCCGTCGCTGACCAGCGTATTTCCGATGATCGACAGGGTGATCGGCTTGCCGGCGGCATCGATAAAAGGCCAGCCCTCGAGGTGGCGTACGAAACGGAAGCCCATCCGGTTGTGACGATCGAGCTCGGCGGGCGTCATGGGCGTGCCACGCGCTTCGAGATACGATGGCGCCGCAACGACGACCACCCGGCTCTGCCCGAGCTTGCGCGCCACCAGCCGTGATTCGCCGAGCGGCCCGGCCCGGATGGCGACGTCAGCGCGCTCCTCCATCAGGTCGATGACATCGTCGGTCAACACCAGATCGACCGAGATTTCGGGATAGCGCTCCAGAAAACGCGGCAAAAGCGGGATCAGCCGATGCTGCCCGAAAGGCACGTAGCTGTTGATCCGCAGCCGGCCACGCGGCGCGGCACCCGCCGCCGCCTCGCGCTCGGCCGCTGCCATGTCGGCCAGGATACGCACGCCGCTGTCGAAAAAGGCCGCCCCCTCCGGCGTCAGTTGCAGCCTGCGCGTCGAACGGCTGACCAGCCGCGCGCCGAGCCGTGCCTCCAGCCGCGCGATCAGCTTGCTCACCGCCGACGGGGTCATCCGCAACGCACGGGCAGCGGCCGAAAAGCTGCCCGCCTCGACCACGCGGACGAACACTTCGATCTCGCCGGAGCGGTTGATGTCGGGTCTGGTCATTGGTGAATCTATTTCACAGACGATGTGCCCGATGCAAGGCTGGTTCACAGCACATCGCGACACGATCTTCCGAATTGGGGCGTGGGAGGAACACGGCGCCCGTCGTCAAAACTGGTCGTCATCGAAGTGGGAACCGCCATGCCCCTTGCTCTTTACGCTCTTGCCGCCGGTGCGTTCGGCATCGGCGTCACCGAATTCGTCATCATGGGCCTGCTGCTCGACGTCAGCACCGATCTCGACGTCTCGATCTCAGCTGCCGGCCAGCTTATTTCCGGCTATGCGCTCGGCGTTGTCATCGGCGCGCCGCTGCTGACGATCGCAACCGGCCGTTGGCCGCGCAAGACCGTGCTTCTGTCGCTGATGGCGATCTTCACGCTGGGCAACCTCGCCTGTGCGCTTGCCCCAGACTACTGGACGCTGATGGGTGCGCGCGTGCTGACCGCCTTCGCCCACGGCACCTTCTTCGGCGTTGGCTCGGTCGTGGCGACCGGGCTGGTGGCGCCCAACAAGAAAGCTTCGGCGATCGCCCTGATGTTCACCGGCCTGACCATCGCCAACATCCTCGGCGTGCCTTTCGGCACTTGGCTCGGCCAGGCCTTCGGCTGGCGCGCGACGTTCTGGGCGGTGACCCTGGTCGGCATCGCCGCCTCCGCCATCATTCTCTTGGTGGTGCCGCGCAGCCGAACAGAACCTGAGAAGAGCAATTTGCGTGCCGATCTCGCCGTGCTCGGCCGCACGCCCGTCCTGCTTGGCTTTGCCACCACCGTGCTTGGCTATGCCGGCGTCTTTGCCGTCTTTACCTACATCGCTCCGTTGCTGACCGAGATCACCGGTTTTGAGGAAGCAGCGGTGTCGCCTATCCTGCTGGTCTTCGGCGGCGGCCTCATCGCCGGCAACATCGCCGGCGGCAAGTTCGCCGACCGCCGGCTGCTACCTTCCGTTCTCGGCAGTCTCGTCGTCCTGGCGCTGGTGCTCGGCACCATGACGTTCGCCCTGCACAGCCAGGTCATGGCCGTTATCTATGTCGGCCTGCTCGGCGCCGCCGCCTTCGCCACCGTGGCGCCACTGCAGATGTGGGTGCTGGAAAAGGCACAAGGCGCCGGCCAGAGCCTCGCCTCGTCCTTCAACATCGCCGCCTTCAACCTCGGCAACGCGGCCGGCGCCTGGCTCGGCGGCGTGGTCATCGCGCACGGTCCCGGCCTCGGCGCCGTCACCTGGGTCGCGGCCCTGTTGCCGCTTTCAGCGCTTGCCGTGGCGGCGTTTGCTCTGCGCCTCGACCGAGACCCTGCCCTCTCCACACCGGAAATCGCGCCGTCATAGAACGGCAAACCTCAACCAATCCTTGAAACAGCCATCCTTCCACAAGGAGCAAACCCATGGATTATCGAAATCTTGGCGCATCAGGCCTGAAGGTCCCGGCACTCTCGTTCGGCGCTGGAACCTTCGGCGGCTCAGGCCCGCTGTTCGGCGCCTGGGGCAACAGCGATGCGACGGAAGCACGGCGGCTGGTCGACATCTGCCTAGAGGCCGGCGTCAACCTGTTCGACACCGCCGATGTCTATTCGATTGGCGCTTCCGAACAAGTGCTCGGCGCTGCCATCAGGGGCCGCCGCGACGCCGTGCTGATCTCGACCAAGACCTCGCTGCCGATGGGCGACGGTCCCAACGATGCCGGCTCGTCACGTTCACGCCTGATCAAGGCCGTCGAAGACGCGCTGAAGCGTATTGGAACCGATTACATCGACCTGCTGCAACTGCACGCCTTTGATGCCGCAACACCGATCGAGGAGGTGCTGTCGACGCTGGACGGTCTCGTGCGCGCCGGCAAGCTGCGTTATGTCGGCGTCTCCAATTTTTCCGGCTGGCAAGTGATGAAGTCGCTCGGCCTGGCGGATAGATATGGCTATCCCCGATACGTCGCCCATCAGGTCTACTACTCGCTGGTCGGACGCGATTATGAATGGGAGTTGATGCCGCTCGGCCTCGACCAGGGTGTCGGTGCGCTGGTGTGGAGCCCACTCGGCTGGGGCCGCCTGACCGGCAAGATCCGCCGTGGCCAGAAGCTGCCTGAGAAAAGCCGGCTGCACGACACGGCAAGCTTCGGACCGCCCGTCGAGGATGAGCATCTCTATCGGGTCGTCGACGCGCTTGATGTTGTCGCCGAGGAAACCGGCAAGACCATACCGCAGATCGCCATTAATTGGCTGCTGCAGCGGCCGACCGTCGCCTCCGTCATCATTGGCGCGCGCAACGAGGAGCAGTTGCGCCAGAATCTCGGCGCCGTCGGCTGGTCCTTGACAGCCGAGCAGATGAAGAAGCTCGACACGGCAAGTGAGGTCACCGCACCCTACCCGTATTTTCCCTATCGCCGGCAGGAGGGGTTTGCCCGGCTGAACGCGCCCGCAGTCTGACGCTCCAAAAGCTGGCGGCGGCTCCCGGGCTGCCGCCCCGGCTAATGCAGCACGAACTCGCCGTCGACCTTGCGCCATTCGTTCGGCGCGATCAGCTTCTGGTGCGTGTAGCTCACCGAATGCAGCGGGCCTTCGAGCTCGGCCTTCCAGAATTCGATGAAGCGGATCAGCACCGGAAATTTCGGGGCGATGTCGTAATCCTGCCAGATGAAGCTCTGCAGCAGATGCGGATGATCGGGAAAGTGATAAAGAATCTTGGCCGTGGTCAAGCCATAGCCCTTGAGCATCAGGTCCATTTCTGAATGGTCGCGCATTGCGGTCCCCTGGTTGATTCTCCTTCCTCCCAGCCTGAAATTGTGCACCCCATTTGCTTATTCGTCTATTGATATTTCTGCGATCAAACCAGATTCCTCCCGCAAAAACATGCGCTTAGCAGCCGCCTCACGAGAGTGCTGACACGACCCGGCAAGGCACCTGCGGCATCCCGCCGCGCGAATCCAACGTCTAATGTTGCCGTCACCGCCGAACTGTTAATAATGCGCGCGAATTCGCGGCCGCATCGCTGCGATCCTGCCGGCGGTCAAGCCGGCGGTTTGGTTTTGGGGAGGAAGGCGAAGAAATGTCCGATGTTCATGTCCATCGCGTCCAGCCGGCGTGGAAGAAGAACGCGCTGATTGACAATGACACCTACCTGAAATGGTACGCCGACAGCGTCAAGAACCCGGACAAGTTCTGGGGCACGCACGGCAAGCGCATCGACTGGTTCAAGCCCTACAGCAAGGTCAAGAACACGTCCTTCGACGGCAAGGTTTCGATCAAATGGTTCGAGGATGGCCAGACAAACGTTTCCTGGAACTGCATCGACCGGCATCTGAAGAAGCGCGGCGAACAGACCGCCATCATCTGGGAAGGCGACAACCCCTACGACGACAGGAAGATCACCTATAACGAACTTCACGCACATGTCTGCCGCCTCGCCAATGTGATGAAGAAGCACGGCGTCAAGAAGGGCGACCGCGTCACCATCTACATGCCGATGATCCCGGAGGCCGCTTATGCGATGCTCGCCTGCACGCGCATCGGCGCCATTCATTCGGTCGTCTTCGGCGGCTTTTCGCCGGACGCGCTGGCCGGACGCATCGACGACTGCAAGTCGACCTTCGTCATTACCGCCGACGAAGGCCTGCGCGGCGGCAAGACTATCCCGCTGAAGGACAACACCGACAAGGCGATCGAGATCGCCGCCAAGGCCGGAACGAAAGTCGAAAAGGTCTTGGTCGTGCGCCGCACCGGCGGCAAGACCGGCTGGGCCGCCGGGCGCGACGTCTGGTACCATGACGAGGTCGCCACGGTTAAGGCCGAATGCAAGCCCGAGAAGATGAATGCCGAGGACCCGCTGTTCATCCTCTACACATCCGGCTCGACCGGCAAGCCGAAGGGCGTGCTGCACACCACCGCCGGCTATCTCGTCTATGTCTCGATGACCCACCAATATGTATTCGACTATCATGACGGCGACATCTACTGGTGCACCGCAGATGTCGGCTGGGTCACCGGTCACAGCTATATCGTCTACGGGCCGCTCGCCAACGGCGCCACCACGCTGATGTTCGAAGGCGTGCCGAACTACCCGTCGCAGTCGCGTTTCTGGGACGTGATCGACAAGCACAAGGTCAACATCTTCTACACGGCGCCGACGGCGTTGCGTGCGCTGATGGGCGCCGGCGATGCCCATGTCACCAAAACGTCGCGCAAGTCGCTGCGCGTGCTGGGCACCGTCGGCGAGCCGATCAATCCGGAAGCCTGGGAGTGGTATTTCAACGTCGTCGGCAACGGCAAGGTGCCGATCGTCGACACCTGGTGGCAGACCGAGACCGGCGGCATCATGATCACGCCGGTTCCGGGCGCCACCCACCTCAAGGCGGGTTCGGCGACGCGGCCCTTCTTTGGCGTCAAGCCGCAGCTGGTCGACGCCGACGGCAAGGTACTGGAAGGCGAAGCCAGCGGCAATCTTTGCATTGCCGACTCATGGCCGGGCCAGATGCGCACCGTCTATGGCGATCACGACCGCTTCGTGCAGACCTATTTCTCGACTTACAAGGGCAGGTACTTCACCGGCGACGGCTGCCGCCGCGATGCTGACGGCTACTACTGGATCACCGGCCGGGTCGACGACGTCATCAACGTCTCCGGCCACCGCATGGGCACCGCCGAGGTCGAATCGGCGCTGGTTTCGCATGAGAAGGTCTCGGAGGCCGCCGTCGTCGGCTACCCGCACGATATCAAGGGCCAGGGCATCTACTGCTATGTCACGCTGATGGCCGGCGAGACGCCAAGCGAGGAATTGCGCCAGGAGCTCGTCGTCCATGTCCGCAAGGAGATCGGCGCCATCGCTTCGCCCGACAAGATCCAGTTCGCGCCCGGCCTGCCGAAGACCCGTTCCGGCAAGATCATGCGGCGCATCCTGCGCAAGATCGCCGAGGATGATTTTGCCGCGCTCGGCGACACCTCGACGCTCGCCGATCCGGCAGTCGTCGACGACCTGATCGCCAACCGGCAAAACAAGAAGGGCTGATGCAACCCGCATTGGGCGCCGTCACCGAGCTTTGGCGCTATCCCGCGAGCTCGCTCGCCGGCGAGTTTCAGGAGGCGATCTCCGTCGACTGGTATACCGTCGAAGGCGACCGCCTGTTTGGTCTTGTCGATACCTCGACCGATGAAATCGCACGGCCCGACCGCGAAGCGAAATGGCACAAGGTGCCCCGCATCCGCACCCGGCTGTCGCAGGCCGGCAGGCTGGAGGTCGCCATCCCCGACGGACGCTGGCTTTCGGCACCTGGCGCGCAAAGTGATCGCGCGGTTTCCGCGTATCTCGGCTTTGCGGCTTCCATCCGGCCGTTCCGCCGGGAAAATGCGGCTCCGGATTACGCCGGCCCTCTGCTGACGGAACGCTATGTCAAAGCCCCTATTCATCTGCTGACCACCGCCTCACTGGCGCGTTTGAAAGTGCTGCATCCAGAGGGCACCGCCGACGCGCGCCGCTTCCGCCCCAACATCGTCGTCGATATGCCGGAGGTCGAGGGGTCGTTCCCCGAGACGGAATGGATCGGGCGCAAGCTGGCAATCGGCGACCTGCTCCTGACCATCTCCGAGCCGTGCCGCCGCTGCGGCTTCACCATCATTGGCCAGGACGGGTTGGACCACGACCCGGCAATCCTGCGCAGCCTGGTCCGCCACAACGCCCATAATCTCGGCGTCTACTGCACCGTCGATCGACCGGCCCGCGTCGAGATCGGCGCCACGATGCGCCTCCTGTAGCTATCGGTACAAATCCGCCCGCGTCGGCGGCAGGCCGCTCGGCCCACGCGCGCGCCTTGTGGCGACGGTCTGGAAAACCTGCGCCGATGCACGTTCGAAAGTAATCGAGCAGCCGGTGAGATAAAGCAGCCAGAGCCGCGCCTTGGCTTCGCCGACCTCAGCGATGGCTTCGTCAAAACGTGCGTGGAGACGCTCTGCCCATAGCCTGCAGGTGCGCGCATAGTGCTCGCGCAAGTTTTCGACGTCGTAGACGAGGAAGCCGTGCGCCTCGAGATTGCCGAGCGTCATGCCGATCGTATCGAGTTCGCCGCCCGGAAAAATGTATTTGATCAGCGCCTTGAATTCCGGCCCCTTTCGCAGCGTCTTCTTCAAGCTGCCCTTGTCGCGCCGGGTGATGGCGTGGTGCAGATAGATGCCGCCGGGCTTGAGCAGGCGATGGATCCTCGAGAAATAGGCCGCATGGTTGGCAAGCCCCAGATGCTCGAACATGCCGATCGACGAGATCTTGTCGAAGGAGCCGGACAGCTCGGCATAGGACTTGATCTCGATGGTGATGCGGTCCTCCAGCCCCGCGGCGCGGATGCGTTCGCGGGCGAGCTCGGTCTGTGCCTCCGACAGCGAAACACCGTGGCCGACGACGCCATAATTCTTCACCGCATGGATGAGCATCGCTCCCCAGCCGCAGCCGATGTCGAGCAGTTTTTCGCCGGGCTTCAGCCGAAGCTTGCGGCAGATATGGTCGAGCTTGTCTCTTTGGGCCTGATCGATATCGTTGGCGAAATCCTTGAAATAGCCGCAGCTATAGACCATGCGCTCGTCGAGGAAGAGCCGGTAGAATGCGTTGGAAATATCGTAGTGATGCTGGATTGCCTCCCGGCTCGAACCGCTGACGAAAGGATTGCGGCCGGAAAGATCGGTTCGCGCCGTCATCTGTTTTCGCGAAAACAGCACCGCCGGCAGGTCGCGCAGGATCGCCAGCTTCGGCAACGTCTTGAGCTTCGTCCTGAGCTTGCCGTGCGTGGGCAAGGCGTAGAAATCAAACAGCGATCCGTCTTCGACGTCGACCGCCTTGGCAATCCACATCTCGATCAGCGTCGATAAAGAGGGCCGACGTACGATCTGCCAGACGATGTCCTGGTCGTTGATAGTGAGCACCGGGCCGGTAGCCGGGCCGATCCGCTCGCCTGTCCACAGCCTCACCGCGAAACCCGGTTTCAGCGTTTCGATGACCGTCCGAACAATCCGGGCCGCTCTTTCGGCTGCCTCCATCCCCATCCTCCCTTACCCGGCAAAAAGCGGCCCGGAACAATCGCGGCTCGATCTTGCCTGCCGGATCGGCCGGCCGCAAGCCGCCCGAGTGCACAAGCACGCTTGTTCAGGATTTTCGAGTGCCCCGCCTTGCCATTTGCCGGATGACACCCCATCATGAGCAAGTGTTCAACAAATCGAAAGGAGGTGATCCGATGTCGAGTGATTTCGTTTTCCAGAACGTGGCCTCAGCGGATCGCACTTTCGGGAAGCAGTCTTCCCGTTAAGGCGCGAGATGCGCGGCTGGCGACCAACCGTCGCAGCCAGGAGCCGCGCCATGGACGGAAACACGGAAGGCCGCCGACTTCGCAAGAAGCGGCGGCCTTTTCCTTTTTGGGCTGTTGTCCCTTATTTGGTTACGCTCAACATCTCGACGTTGCGCGCTATGTCCTGGAAAGCCTGGTTGAGTTCGGTTCCATTGGCAGCTTGGTAGAAGTGCTTGATCTTGGTGGTGTCCGGGCTCGCGCAATCCTGGAGCGTCGCCTTGGCATTCGTTTCGTTTAGGTCAAATCCAATAGTGAAGATCTCGATGCCCTTGTCGCGCATGGCAGCGCAAAGTTTCTTGGCTGCCGTGCGGGTCGGCTCCTTGCCGGCGTCATTGTAAACGTCGCTCACCGTGCTCGCATCGAAGTAGGACAGGTTGAATTCGCCGTCGGTCATCAGGATCGCGATTTTGGCGACCTTTTTTGGATCCATCTTGGCCGGCCGCTGCGAAGTCCTCATTATGCTCCCCCAGCTCTCCGAGAGCATGTACCAGGTCCACTGCACGCCGATATGGCCGGCAGTGCCGCCGGAGGCGACGAAATTCTTGATGACCGTCTTGAGCGCCGTCGCATCGGCCGTCAGCGGCATCAGCGTGGCGGCCGGGCAGGCGGCGGTGCCGGTTTGCCAGGCGAAGGACGACAGCAGGTAGTCGCGGTTGACCATGCTGGCGTCGGGGCCTGCGTCCGAATACTGGTAGGTCCCCTTGCGTTCTGTGGCGCAATTATCGGGACGGATGAAGCCCGAGACATACTGCACGGCGTCATTGGCCGGCGCCTGTTTGCGTTGGCTGGCGGTGGTTTCCACATAGACGCTGCTGGTGGCAAGTGTACCGGCATTCACCGAATTGGCATAAGGCACGATGGCAACCCGCACGCGCGGTTTGGACGGGTCCTGACCGCCCAGGAAGCTGTCGACAGCATTCGCCGCAGCCGTCCGCAGATCGATGATTTTCTGGCCTGCCATCGAGCCAGTAACATCGAGCATCATCGCGACTTCGATCTGCTTGTCCGAATAGAGAGCCGTCGTCGATGCGGGAACGCGCTGCATGCTACCCGTGCTGAAAAGCGGGAAATAATAGCTGACATTGACATGAACGTCCGCCTGAACGGTCTTGGCGATTCGGTCGACAGTCAGTTTGTCGAGAACGATCTGATTGTCCTGCAGGATACCCGCCGTGCTGTTGGCATCGAGAAAGGCCTGCACCGATTTGCTGGCGTCAGCCTCGCTGATGACGCTGGTCGTCAGGTCGCGGGCCGTCGAGGTGACCGCAGCATCGACGACGCCTTGCAGGCTCGATTTCACATTGTAGAGTTGGGAGACGTTGACGGCAAAGCCGACGCTCAGCGCCAGTACTGAGCCGATTATACCAAACAGCACCGCGAAATTTCCGCTGCGATCCCCGGCAAACCCGCCGATCGCCTGAACAAGACCCCCGAAACGCCGCATTCCTTCCGCCTCCATTCGCTACAGCCTGCAGCTGTCCGAACGCGCATTGCAGGAATCCGGCCGGATCGCGCCGCCGGGCGCGGGAAAGCGAGCGCCCCCCGCTCAGGGCATTGTTTCCAAACGGTTTCGAGCGGCGACAAGGTAAACAGCCGGTAAACGAAAGCCGCGTCGGCGCAGCTTTGTTCACAAAGCGCTTACCACGATCCGGCTCGCAATTCGGAACGGCCGGACTGCGTCCCGATCCGGTACAGAAGAGATGTCTCGAACCGGATCAGCACGACCGCGATGGCGGGACGTGGAAACACGGCTGTGGATGTCTCCGGGAGGATTAGGCCAGCACCCGTGCGGTGACGGTCCTGTCGAGGCCGCGATAGGGCGGCCTGAACAGGTTGCCTTCCTGCTCGTAGGTCCAGACCTTGAACAGGCTGAGCCGGTGCGGGCCGAAACTGTGCAACAGCGGCACATCGGTGGCGTCGCGGCCACGCGCAATGACGACACGGCCGATTCTCGGCACGTTGTGGCGGGGATCGAACGTGTACCACTTGCCGTCGAGGAACACTTCCATCCAGGCCGAGAAGTCCATCGGCGCCGGATCCGCGGGCACGCCGATATCGCCGAGATAGCCGTTCACGTAGCGGGCCGGGATATTCATGCAGCGGCAGAGCGTGATCGCCAGATGGGCAAAGTCGCGGCAGACGCCGACGCGTTCCTCATGCGCCTGCGCCGCCGTGCGGGTCGAGCGCGCATAACCGTAGCCGAAGGACAGGCGGTTGTGGACATAGTCGACGATCGCCTGCACCCGCGCCCAGCCCGGCGGAAGCTGGCCGAACAGTTGCCAGGCCAGGTCGCCGAGATGGTCGGTCTCGCAGTAACGGCTGCCGAGCAGATAGCCGAGCACCTCGTCCGGCAATTCGGCGACCGGAACTTCCCTGGCCAGCGTGTTGACTTCGTCCGCCTCACCGCTGTCCTCGACCACCGCGTCATAGAGGATGCGAAAGCTTCCGGCCGGCGCCGTGAAGCGGCGGCAGCTATTGCCGAAAAGATCGTGGTAGACCCTGGTCGGGACCGACGGCGAGGTCAGCACGCGCGTCTGCCGCTTGATGTCGACCTGGCGATCCCTGTGGATCTCGAGCAGCGAAACAATCGGCGTGGCTGCAGCGCATTCAATGCCAATTTCATAGCCGAGCCTGATCAGCATCGCCGTCCCCCTACGATCGTCATGGAAGATAGTGCTGGTCAACGCAGGAGAGTGCGCGGCGGTTCCTTGCGAACGTCGAAAACGACGCCTCGCGGCTTCCCATACGGACGCGGCAACGTTACGGTCGATCGACACGCGTCCTTCGAAAATAATCCCTCCAGGATGACCCGGGAAAACCGATGTTTGCAGGCAGAAAATTTGCGGCCTTCCTGTTCGATATGGACGGCACGATTCTCAATTCGATTCCCGCGGCGGAAAGGGTCTGGGCAGCTTGGGCGCGTCGGCAAGGTCTTGACGTCGCCGCATTCCTGCCGACCATCCACGGCGTGCGGGCGATCGAGACCATCGGCCGGCTGGCGCTGCCAGGCGTCGATCCTGCCCGCGAAGCCGATGCGCTTTTGCAGGCCGAGGCAGCCGATGTCGAGGGCATTCGCCCGATCGCCGGCGCCGCGGCGTTCCTCGCATCGCTGCCGCCTGGGAGTTGGGCGATCGCCACCTCCGCGCCGCGCGAACTCGCCCTGCTGCGCCTGCAGGCCGCCGGCATTCCGGCTCCCGCCGTGATCGTTGCGGCGGAGGACGTGGCCCGCGGCAAGCCGGCGCCCGACTGCTTCCGGCTGGCGGCCGAACGGCTCGGCGTCGATGTGCGCGACTGCCTTGTCTTCGAGGACGCGCCGGCCGGCATAGCGGCAGCCGAAGCCGCGGGCGCCGCAATCGTGGTGATCAGCGCCACGCACCGGCATCCTTTGCAGACGCCGCATGCCGCTATCGCCGGCTATGACGCGATCGGCATCGCCGTCGATGCCAGCGGCTGGATTGCCATCGAAGCGGAGCGGACGGCGCAGCCTGCGTAGTTTGGCGCCCTGCCTGGGCTAAAAGTCGCTGGTCAGGCCCTTGATCTCCCAGTCGCCGTAGCGGCCAGGCTCCTTGCCGCCGCGCCCGCCGATCTCCCTCGGCAGCGTGGCTTCCGTCTCGCGATATTTTTGCCGCCGGGCCTCGGCCTCCGCCAAAGCGCGCCGGGCTGCCGGCGTCAGCGCCTTTTGCGGCGCGTGGTGAGCCTGTGTTTTGTTGGATTCGTCGATCATGCGATCTTCCGGTAGATTGAAACGGGCCCCCGATTGAAACGAGAACCGCTGTTTCCCATCATATAGCGATGGGTCCACAAGGGATCGACCCCTTTGTTGGGCAGAACGGAGCAGACAATGAACACCCTTCGCACCGCCATGCTTTTGGCCGCAATGACGGCCCTGTTCATGGGCGTCGGTTATCTGGTCGGCGGATCCGGCGGCATGATGATCGCTTTGCTGATCGCTGCCGGCACCAATCTGTTCAGCTATTGGAACGCCGACAAGATGGTGCTGGCGATGCACCGAGCGATCGAGGTCGACGAAAGCAACGCGCCTGAATATTACGCCATCGTGCAGGGCCTCGCCCGACGCGCCGGTCTGCCGATGCCGAGGACCTATCTCATCGACAATCCGCAGCCCAATGCCTTCGCCACCGGCCGCAATCCGCAAAATGCCGCTGTCGCCGCCAGCACTGGCCTGCTCGAGCGGCTATCGCATGAAGAAGTCGCGGCGGTGATGGCGCACGAGCTCGCCCATGTGCAGCACCGCGATACGCTGACCATGACGATCGTCGCCACCTTCGCCGGCGCAATTTCGATGCTCGGCAACTTCGCCTTCTTCTTCGGCGGTAACCGCGACAACAACAATTCCTTCGGCATCGTCGGCGTGCTGGTGGCAATGATCGTCGCGCCTTTGGCCGCCATGATCGTGCAGATGGCGGTGAGCCGCACTCGCGAATACGAGGCCGACCGGCGCGGTGCCGAAATCTGTGGACACCCGCTGTGGCTCGCCTCGGCGCTTGACAAGATCGCCCGTGGCGCCGAACGCATCCGCAACCCGGATGCCGAGCGCAATCCGGCAACCGCCCATCTCTTCATCATCAATCCTCTTTCCGGCGAGCGCATGGACAATTTGTTCTCCACCCACCCGAGCACCGAAAACCGCATCGCCGCCCTGCAGCGGATGGCGCAACAGATGGCCGGCGCACCCGAAGCGGCCGCGACGCCAAGCCCGGCGCCGGACGGGATCGGGCAGCAGCCGTCGGGTCCGTGGGAAAGGGCCGCCCGGCCCGAAAGGCCGGCCGAGCCGGCCAGGCCGAAACCCAATCCCTGGGGACGCAATCCGACCGGGCCTAAAGGTCCGTGGTCGTGACGAGCGCGACAGACAAAAAAGGCGGGATCTCGCTGGCGGAAATACGCGATCTTTGTGCAAGGCACTGGAACCCTATCGGCATACCGATGGCGAACATGGAAACATCAAGTGAACTGGAATTTCGTCCGCTTCCTGAAAACGAATATGACACCTATCTCCACCACATCGTCCGACTTGTCGGGGATGGTGCATCTCCAAAGCAAGTCGCGGACTATGTTGACAAGGTTGAGAAAGACTACATTCAGGTGACCTCACCCCTAGGAAGCAAAGAAGATTTTGTCAGCGCCATATTTAAACTAGTCAACCGATCGCCGGCACAATGAGGCCAACTCACAGTGAGGCTTCAGAAGCTCGCGGTCTCGCCGCGCGCAAGGCAGCCGCGCGGCTGCTTGCCGCCGTCATCGACGCGAGAACGCCGCTCGACGGGCTGACCGACCATGAAAACGGCCATCCGCAATACAAGGCGCTCGACCTGCGCGACCGCGCCCTGGTGCGCGCCATTCTGGTCACCGCCCTGCGCTACCGCATGACCATATCAGGCCTGTTGGCCCGCCGCCTGGAAAAGCCGCTGCCGCCCAACGCCACGGCGCTTTCGCACATCTTGCATGGGGCGGCGGCGCAGATCCTGTTCCTCGATGTTCCCGACAGCGCCGCCGTCGACCTCGCCGTGACGCATGCCAAGTCCGATCCGCGCACGGCGCGCTTTTCCGGCCTCGTCAACGGCGTACTGCGTACGTTGGCGCGGGCCAAGCAGGATGAGCTCGCGGCGGCGGTTGCGGCCACCGACGAGGCGCCAAAATGGTTTTCCGACCGTTTGAAAACGGTCTACGGCCTCGACAAGACCAGGCAGATACTGCTCGCCCATCGCCATGAGGCGCCGGTCGATTTCACCGTCAAGTCGGGCCCGGCGCTGTGGGCCGAACGGCTCGGTGGCTTCGTCTTGCCGACCGGCACGGTGCGGGTGGAAAAGCTCAGCGCTTCCGTGACCGAACTGCCCGGCTTTGGGGAAGGCGCCTGGTGGGTTCAGGACGCGGCGGCCAGCCTGCCGGCCCGGCTGTTCGGCGACATCAATGGTTTGCGAATCGCCGACCTCTGTGCCGCGCCGGGCGGCAAGACCGCCCAGTTGATCCTCGCCGGCGCCCACGTCACCGCCCTCGACATGTCCAGAACGCGGCTGGCACGGCTGACGCAGAACCTCGAACGGCTCGGCCTGGCCGCGGAGATAGTGCAGGCCGATCTGCTCAAATACGAGCCGAAGGACCGCTTCGACGCCGTCCTCCTCGACGCACCTTGCTCTTCGACCGGCACGGTGCGCCGGCACCCCGACGTCCCCTGGACGAAGACGGCGGCCGACGTCGAAAAACTGGCCGACCTGCAACGCCGGCTGCTTGCCCGGGCCGTCACCCTGGTCAAGCCTGGCGGACGCATCGTCTTTTCCAACTGTTCGCTCGATCCGCTCGAAGGCGAAGAGCTTTATCGCGGCTTTCTCGCCGGCAATGCGGAAATCATCGACGACCCGCTTCGGCCGGGTGAGATCGCCGGCATCGACCCGTTCCTGACGCCGCAAGGCACGTTGCGCACCACGCCTGCCGACCTGGAGCTTGGCTCCCCTGCCCGTTCCGGGCTGGACGGCTTCTTCGCCGCCCGCATGCGCAGAGCCGGCTAAGGGCAGATATCGAAGCGCGTCCGGCCTTTTGGAGCGAGGAGGCACGGAAAACAGGCTGAACGGCCACGCTGCCGCGGAATTCGCCTTCGCACAAGTTCTTGAATCATATAAACTTGTGCCTGGGTGAGGACGATCAGGAGAGATTTTGGCAATCGCTGCCGGTAACACGACGCGTCTGTGGACGCTTGTCGCGAGGGAGTTCTGGCGCAAGGCGCGCCGGCGCTTGCGTGCCGGACCACTCTATCGCTGGCGCTACTCAGGCCGCACGCCGGAGCGCGTCCTGATCGCCCCGCCGGACCTGCGCCTCGCCGATCCTCAGATTGCGCTCGAGATCTATTACGGCCGCTATCCGCTTTCGGGGCATCTGGTCGAGACCGGCGGCAAATCGCCCTTCCAGATCGACGTGCCCAATCCCGGCTGGCAAAAGACGCTGCATGGCTTTCGCTGGCTGCGCCACATGCGTGCCGCGCGTACCGAGCTCGCCGCCGCCAACGCGCGGGCGTTGGTTTCCGACTGGATTGCAATCCATGGCAGCCATATTTCCGGCGTCGCCTGGGAGCCCGGCACGACGGCCAAGCGCGTCATTGCCTGGCTGCAGCATTCCTCGATCGTGTTGCAGGGCGCCGAATTTCCGTTCTACCGCGCCTTCCTGAAATCGCTTGCCGTCCAGATCCGCTATCTGCGCGCCATGGCGCGCGAGATGCCGGACGGCAAGGACAGGCTGCGCGCGCGCATTGCGCTGGCCTTTGCCGCTTTGTCGCTGCCGGCGCCGGCCTCGGCGCTGCGCGGTGCCACCCGCAGTCTCGCCGAGGAGATCGACCGCCAGATCCTGCCTGACGGCGGCCATATCTCGCGCAATCCGATGGCCGTGCTTGAAATCCTCGCCGACCTTCTGCCGTTGCGCCAGACATACGCCAATCAGGCCGAGACACCGCCGGCCGCCCTGATCGGCGCCATCGACCGGATGCTGCCGGCGCTGCGCTTCTTTCGCCATCAGGATGGCAGCCTTGCCCGCTTCAACGGCATGGGCGCCACCATCCACGACCGTATCGCCAGCATCCTGCATCACGACGACACCGCCGGCGCACCATTGCTGCACGCGCCGCATTCGGGTTATGAGCGCCTGTCGATGGGGGGTGTCACCGTGATCGCCGATACCGGACCGCCGCCGCCCGTCGACGTGTCCAATGCCGCTCACGCCGGGTGCCTCGCCTTCGAATTGTCGTCGGGCCGCCAGCACTATATCGTCAACGCCGGCATAGACACCTATGGCGCCGCCGAGTTCCGGCCGCTTGCCCGCGCCACCGCCGCCCATTCGACCGCCACCATCAACGACACGTCGTCGGCGCGCTTCAACCACTCCCTGCGCGTCAACGACCTGCTCGGCACGCCTTTGATCGGCGGACCGCAGCATGTGCCTTGCAAGCGCACCGACCAGAAGGGCAGCCAGGGCTTCATCGCCCGCCATGACGGCTATGGGGCGCGCTTCGGCTTCCTGCATGAGCGCGAGCTGAAATTATCGACCGAAGGCAATGTGCTTGCCGGCAGGGACCGCTTCCTGCGGCCGGGCGGCGCCTCTATCCGCAACAATGGCCGTGATTTCGTCACGGTGCGTTTCCATGTCCATCCCGACATAAACCTGCTCCAGGATGAGCATGACCGTCTGGTGCTGGCCGCCGACCATGCCGACACCTGGGTGTTTACCTCCACCGAAGTGGCACCCGAGGTCGAGGAATCGATCTATTTCGCCGGGCTCGGCGGCCCGCGCCGCAGCCGGCAGATCGTGCTTGCGTTCAAAGCCTCGGAGATTTCCGAGGTCCACTGGCAATTGACGCGGACTACTATCGGTGGTCATCCGGAAAAAGCTGAAGCCAGTGGCAACGGCAAACACTGATCAAGCCTTGCTGCTTGATTTCCGGGCCTCATGTGCTACGGCCCGCGGACGCTCTCCAACCAGAACTGGAAAGGCCGCCAGCCCATGGCCGTCGCCGCCAAGAACATTCCCGCGCCCGACCTTGTTCCGATCCGTCGCGCGCTGCTCTCCGTCTTCGACAAGACCGGCCTGATCGACTTCGCCAAGGCGCTGGCTTCGGCCGGCGTCGAGCTGGTTTCGACCGGCGGCACCGCAAAGGCGATCGCCGAGGCCGGCATGGCCGTGCGCGACGTATCCGAGCTCACCGGCTTTCCCGAGATCATGGACGGCCGCGTCAAGACGCTGCACCCGTCGGTGCATGGCGCACTGCTCGGCGTGCGCGACGATCCCGAGCACGCCGCTGCGATGCGCGACCACGGTATCGAGCCTATAGATCTCGTCGTCTCCAATCTCTATCCATTCGAAGAGGTGCGCCGCTCCGGCGCCGACTACGCGGCGATCGTCGAGAACATCGATATTGGCGGCCCGGCGATGATCCGTGCCTCGGCCAAGAACCACGCCTATGTCGGTATCGTCACCGACCCTGACGACTATGCCTCGGTGCTCAACGCGCTGGAGATGAATTTCGGCTCGCTGTCGCTGGATTTCCGCAAGAAGCTGGCAGCCAAGGCCTTTGCCCGTACTGCCACCTACGATGCGGCGATCTCGGGATGGTTCGCCGAGGCGCTCGAGATCGAGCATCCGACATGGCGCGCCTTCGGCGGCAAGCTGCAATCGGTGATGCGCTATGGCGAAAACCCACATCAGGGCGCCGGCTTCTATGTCAATGGCGACAGGCGGCCGGGCGTCGCTACGGCGCGCCAGCTTCAGGGCAAGCAGCTTTCCTACAACAACATCAACGACACCGACGCCGCCTTCGAGCTGGTCGGCGAATTCGATCCGACCCGCTCCGCCGCAATTGCCATCATCAAGCACGCCAACCCGTGCGGCGTCGCCGAAGCCGCTTCGCTGCACGCGGCCTATGCCAAGGCGCTGGCCTGCGATCCGGTCTCTGCCTTCGGCGGCATCGTCGCCATGAACCGCATCCTCGACGCCGGAACCGCCGAAGAGATCGTCAAGACCTTTACCGAAGTGATCATCGCACCGGAGGCGTCCGAGGAAGCAGTCCGCATCATTGCCGCCAAGAAGAATCTACGCCTGCTGGTTACCGGCGGCCTGCCCGACCCGCGCGCGGCGGGCCTTGGCTTGAAATCGGTTGCCGGCGGCTTGCTGGTCCAGGGCCGCGACAATGCGGTGATTGATGACCTCGACCTGAAAGTGGTGACCAGCCGCGCTCCGACGCCGGCCGAATTGGCCGATCTGAAATTCGCCTTTCGCGTGGCAAAGCACGTCAAGTCGAACGCCATAGTCTATGCCAGGGATGGCGCTACAGTCGGCATCGGCGCCGGCCAGATGAGCCGGGTCGATTCCTCGCGCATCGCCGCGCGCAAGGCGCTCGACGCGGCCGAGGCTGCCGGTCTGACGGAGCCTTTGACCAAGGGCTCGGTCGTCGCCTCGGATGCCTTTTTCCCGTTCGCGGATGGGCTTTTGTCGGCAATCGAAGCCGGCGCCACCGCCGTCATTCAGCCCGGCGGCTCGATGCGCGACGACGATGTCATCGCCGCCGCCGATGCTCACGGCATCGCCATGGTGTTTACCGGCGTGAGGCATTTCAGGCATTGAACTCCCTCCCTTCCCTCTGTGGGAGAAGGGACGAGCAGATCACTCCGCCGGCCGATCCGCCGGATAGGGCGTGCCGATCAGGATCGCCATGCCCGCTCCGAGGAACAGCACGATCGCCGCCATGCCGAGCCGCGCCGAGCCGCTGGCCAGGGTGATCGTGGCCACCATGAAGGGTGCGGCAAAACTGGTTGCTCGGCCGGCCAGTGCATAGATGCCGAAATAGCGGCCCGATTCGGCCGCGGAGACGCTGCGCGCCATGTAGGAGCGCGACGAAGCCTGCACCGGACCGAAAGCAAGCCCGATCAGCAGGCCGTAGAAAATGTAGGCTTTTTCCGCCGCCGTGCCGAACAATCCGCCGCCGTCCAGTCCGGGCATCACCCAGGCGCCGAACAGCGTATAGCCCGGGCCGGTCGAGACGATGCCCAGCGTGGCGATGCTCAGCATGACCAGCGAAATCATCACTATGGACTTGGAACCCAGCGCCGCGTCGAGGCGTGCGGCAACCAAGCATCCGACTATGGCGACGACGTTGAGAATGATGCCGAACAGGCCGATCTCGGTAATCGACCAATGGAACATTGCCGCCGCAAACGTTCCGCCCAACGCCAGCAGCGCGTTGACGCCGTCCTGATAGATCATGCGGGCGACGAGAAAGCGAAAAATGCCGCTGCGCTTGCGCACTTCGGCCAGCGTCGACTTCAGTTCCGACAGTCCCTCGCGCACCGCCGGCCCGATTGGAATGCCTTTGATTGCATCCGGCGTGAAGAAGAACATCGGCAGGATGAACAGGAAATACCAGGCCGCCGACAACGGTCCGGTGGCGCGCGCGTCCTCGCCGAGCCTGGGATCGAGGCCGAAGATCGGGTCCAGCCCAACAACGGTCTTGCCGGTTTCAGGCGAGCCGGCCATGACGGTAACGACGAAGATCAGTGCGATCATACCGCCGAGATAGCCGAGCCCCCAGGCCATGTTCGAGATCCTGCCGATGTCGCTCTTCGGCACCAGGCGGGGCATCATCGAATCATTGAACACGGTCGAGAATTCCGCCGCGACCGACGCCAGCGAGAACAACGCCACGATCAGAAAAAGATCAGAGCCGGGCGCGGCGAACCACAGCAGGGTGAGGCAGGTGATCTTGACCGCGGCGAAGAAGGCTATCCACGGCTTTCGCGGTCCTGTCTGGTCGGCGATCGAACCGAGGACCGGCGACAAAACGGCGATGACGAGGCCGGCGGCGGCAATGCCGTAGCCCCAGGACGCTTGCCCGGTTTCGGGATTGCTGGCCATGCGCGAGACGAAATAAGGACCGAAGATGAAGGTGGTGACGACCGTGAAAAACGGCTGTGCCGCCCAGTCGAACAGCATCCATCCCCAGATGCCGCGTCCCGACGCCCGCTGCACTGCCATCTCAGCCATGTCCCCTCCGCTGGAGCTTGCTCAATGCCGATCGAATCGGAATGACGCTCCACCTTGTTGTTGAGCACGATCTTGTCCAAAAGCCGATCGTTAGGTTCGGCATCATGCTCCGGCGCTCCCAAAAGCAGCGCGCCGTTCGCTCTATTGCGCAGTTCTTCCCGGCAATCCCGCGCGATATGGAAGACGTCTCACAGCCCCGTCAGATCGCTCATCAGGCCGGACGCCACCGACAGCCGCGACACGGTGATGTCGCCGCCCTCGGTCAGCGCCTGCAGCCGCTCGCGGATGCGTCCGACCCGTTCGCCGCCGGCCTCCAGCCATGCCGCCACCGGATCCACCGCCTCGGCATGGCTGGTGAGTGCCGCCACGGCGATGCCGCGCCTGGCCGCGCCGATCGTGTCGGTGGCACGGGAAAGCGCCAGTTGATCGTAATAATCCGAGGGGGTGATCGAGCGCGCCGCATCTTCGACGCGCGGGATGCGAAAGACATCGCTGACCGCGAAAAATGCCTTGGCGGCAGCGACGATGCCGGCATTCGCCGTCCGCGCCGTCAGGGCAATGTCGGGGATGAGTTCCGCCACATCGGTCAACGCCAATTGTTCGGCAAGGCTCCCCGGCGCGCCGCCCTTCGACAGATTGTGCCGCCGCTCCTCGATCCGCTCGCGCGAGAAGGCCGGCAGCAGCGAAACCAGCTTCGGCTCCAGCGCC
Organism: Mesorhizobium sp. M0904; assembly: GCF_040319475.1. NCBI lineage: Bacteria > Pseudomonadati > Pseudomonadota > Alphaproteobacteria > Hyphomicrobiales > Phyllobacteriaceae > Mesorhizobium > Mesorhizobium sp. M0904. Next base: position 208,261 of record NZ_JAMYOC010000007.1, read on the forward strand.
TTGCGTGCGTCCTGCAACTCGGCGATCCGCTGCCCGAGCGGCGCGGTGCCGGCATCGTTTTTCAGGTACCAGCCGCTCGTCACATAGATCAGCCGGCTGACCGCCTGATAAAGGTCGAGCTGGATTTGCCCGTCGATCTGGTTGTCGAGCGCGTCGATCTGCCGGTAGAGCGCCGGCAGCGCAAAGCCGTCCCGCACCACGGCGAAGGTGCGCACGACATCGGCGGCACTGCGGCCGGTTGTTTCCTGCAGCCGGTTGACGAAGGACGGACCGCCGCGATTGACCAGATCATTGGCGACGACACGGGCGATGATCTCGCGGCGCAGGCGATGGTCGTGGATCTCTCCCGCATATCTCTTCGCCATGCGATCGGGGAAATAGCCCATGAGATCACGGTCGAAATGCGGATCGTCGGGCACGTCGCTGGCGACGATATCGGAAAACAGCACGATCTTGGCATAGGCGAGCAGTACGCCGAGCTCGGCCCGGGTCAGCGGCTCGCCGCGCGTCTCGCGCTCGACAAGGGCCGCCGGCGACGGCAGCGCCTCGACGGCACGGTCGAGCAGTCCGCGCGCCTCCAGCGCCGCCATGAAGCGGCTCTGATGGGCGATGTCGGCGAGGCCGCGCTTGCGGGCAAGCGACAGCGCCAGCGTCTGCTGGTAATTGTTGGACAGCACCAGGGCGCTGACCTCATCGGTCATCTCGGCCAGCAATTTGTTGCGCGCCGGCCGGGTCAACGATCCCTTGCGCATCGCGGAAGCCAGCGCGATCTTGATGTTGACCTCGACGTCGGAACAGTTCACGCCGCCAGAATTGTCGATCGCGTCCGAATTGCAGCGTCCGCCATTCAATCCGAATTCGATGCGCGCCCGCTGCGTGACGCCGAGATTGGCGCCCTCACCGATCACCTTGGCGCGCAGGTCGAGCGCGGTGATGCGGATCGCGTCATTGGCACGGTCGCCGACATCCTGGTTGGTCTCGCCCGATGCCCTGACATAGGTGCCGATGCCGCCGAACCACAAAAGGTCTGCCGGCGCCTTGAGGATGGCACTCATGATCTCGACCGGCGTGGCCGTTGTCTTGCCGAGGCCGATCGCTGCAGCCGCGGCGGCCGGCAATGTGATCGACTTCTGGCTGCGCGAGACGATGATGCCACCTTCGGACAGCTTCGTCTTGTCGTAATCCTGCCAGCTTGAGCGGGCGAGAGCGAACATACGCCGGCGCTCGGCCATCGAAGCCGCCATGTCGGGATCGGGATCGATGAAGATGTCGCGATGATCGAAGGCGGCGATCAGCCGGGTCTGCTCCGACAGCAGCATGCCGTTGCCGAACACGTCGCCCGACATGTCGCCAACGCCGACGACGGTGAACGGAGTGGTTTGGATGTCGCGGTTCATCTCGCGAAAATGCCGCTTGACCGCTTCCCAGGCGCCCTTGGCGGTGATGCCCATCTTCTTGTGGTCGTAACCGGCCGAACCGCCGCTGGCGAAAGCGTCGTCGAGCCAGAAGCCGTGCTTTTCACTGATGGCGTTGGCGATGTCCGAGAAGGTCGCCGTGCCCTTGTCCGCGGCAACGACGAAATAGGGATCGTCCTGGTCGCGCCGCACCACGCCCGCCGGCGGGATGACGCCGTCCAGGCCGATATTGTCAGTGATCGACAACAGGCTGGAAACATAATTCTTGTAGGCGGCTGTGCCGGCCTCGAAAATGGCGTCGCGCCCGGCGCTCATCGGCAGCTTTTTCGGGTAGAAACCGCCCTTGGCGCCAACCGGTACGATCACCGCATTCTTGACCTGCTGTGCCTTGACCAGGCCGAGTACTTCGGTGCGATAGTCCTGGGCACGGTCCGACCAGCGCAGGCCGCCGCGCGCGACCGGGCCGAAGCGCAGATGCACACCCTCGACCTCAGAGCCATAGACAAAGATCTCCCGCCATGGCCGCGGCGCCGGCAGCCCGTCCACCGATTGCGAATCGAGCTTGATCGCCAGCGATTGGCCTTTCTCTTTCGTATCGGCAACGAAATGATTGGTGCGCAGCGAGGCCTCGATCAGGTTCAGATAACGGCGGATGATGGTGTCGTCATCGATGTTGGGAACGTCTTCCAGCGCATCCGTGATCTTGGCCTTCAAATGTTTGGCCTGGACGACACCTTCCGTTTCCGCCGTCGGGCCGAGGCGGGCGACGAACAGCGCATGCAGGCCGCGGGCGATCTCGGGATAGCGATTGAGCGCGGCGGCGATGAAATCCTGGCTCTGCGGGATACCGGCTTGCTGCAGATAGCGGCCATAGGCGCGCAGGACGGCGATCTCGCCCGACCACAGGCCGGCGGTCTGGGCAAGGCCGTTATAGCCGTCATTGTCGACATCGCCGCGCCAGACGGAAAGGAACGCATCCTCGAACAGCGCGCCGCCATTGCCGAGGTCGATCGGCCTGCCGTAGCTGTTCTCGAGTTCCATGTCGTGGATAAAGACCATGCCGGATTGATTGTCGCCGACCTCGAAAGTGCGCTCGCTGATGACGCGGAAACCGATGTTTTCCAGCACCGGCACGCGCCGCGACAGCGCCACCGGGCTGCCGTGGTGATAGATCTTCAGCGCCGCCTGATGCGGCTTCTGGCCGGCGTGACGGTAATAGTCGATGGCGATCGGATTTGACGCATCGAGCTTGGCGATGCGCCCGGCGTCGGCCAGCGCCACGGCCGGTGGAAAACTGTCGCGATAGCTTTCCGAAAAACGCGAGGCGATGGCCGTGAGTCTCGCATCGGCGCCGGTCTCTGTCGCGGTCTCGCGCAGTGCATCGTCCCAGGTCCGTACGATGTCGCGGATCGCCGCCTCGATCGTCGCCTGCTCGACCTTCGGCGTCTTGCCGCCGGAGCGGCCGATGATGAAATGGACACGCGCCAGCCCGCCTTCCGGGAACGCCGGATAATAGGCCGACAGCCGGCCTTCGAAGACGGTCTTCAGATACGTGCCGATCTTCTCGCGCACGACGCTGTCGTAGCGGTCGCGCGGCACGAAGACGAGCACGGAGACGAAGCGGTCGAACTGGTCGACACGCACCAATGCCCTGACGCGCGGCCGCTCGATCAAGCCCAGGATGGCTTCGGCATGCTTGCGCAGGATCGGCACCGGAACCTGGAACAGCTCGTCGCGCGGATAGCTCTCCAGCACGTTGATCAATGCCTTGCCGGAATGGTCGCTTGGATTGAAGCCGGATTTGGCGATGACCGTTTCCGCCTTCGAGCGCAGATAGGGGATTTTCATCACCGAGCGCGTATAAGCGGTCGACGTGAACAGGCCGACGATGCGGAGCTCGCCCGAAAGCACGCCTTTGCCGGTGTAGGTCTTGACGCCGATGTAGTCGAGGTAGATGCGGCGGTGCACCGATGACTTGGCGTTGGCCTTGGTGACGATCAGCGGTTCCGGCCCATGCAGGAAGGCGCGGATTTCCGGCGTCGTGCTTACCGCTTCGGTGCCGCGCCTGAGCACCAGCACGTCAGGATCGGAAAGGATGCCGAGGCCGGGCTTCTCGGCGCGCTCGAGCATGCCGCTCGTCTCGCCGCCGGTGTAGTTGAATTCGCGCATGCCGAGGAAGGTGAAATTGTCGTCGCGCAGCCATTCGAGGAAGGCGATCGCCTCGGTGACATGGGCCTTGTCGAGCGGCACTGGCGAGTAGCGGAATTCCGAGATCGCCTGGTCGAGGCGGGCGAGCATCGGCTTCCAGTCTGTGACGGCGGCCCGCACTTGGCCGAGCAGCTTGGTCAGGCGTGCGGCCAGACCTTCAGCCTGCTCGGCCGAAAGGCGGCCGATATGGACATGAATGACGCTCAGCCGGTCATGGCTGTGGTCGCCCTTGGCATAACCCCCGTCGCCGAGGATTTCCTCGACGCCGTTTTTGCCGTGCCTGACGACTATGACGGGGTGGGTAACCAGCAGCGGCTCGCCCGCGCTCTCGGTGATTTCGCCGAGGACGGAATCAAACAGGAACGGCATGTTGTCGTTGACGACGGTGATCACCGTCATCGGCCGGCCCTGGCGGACGACACCGGAATCGACGTCTATAGCAACGACGCAGTCGTCCTTCTTGTGCCTGGCCACTGCGCGGCCGGCGAGTTCGGCAGCGCGTTCGAGATCGATGACGTCATAGGCGGCGACATCTTCGGCCGGAGCTCGGGCCAGCAGGTAGTCGGCAAGCCTGCCGGGCTTTTCGCCACCCGCGGCTTCACCCCTCGTCAGGCCGGCTTTTTTCAACCGGCTCGCTGACTTTACACTGGCCATGAGTCCCTCCCGTCGCATGTTTTTGCGGCTATGCTAACAGATGACGGGTATTTGGCGACAAAGGTTTGACGGCTTGCGACGAAATGTCGGAATTCACCGGCAGCCTGGCGAAAAACGAGGAGAAATCCGCCATGACGGACAAAATCACCGCACTTGACCTGGCACCGGCGGAGCTGAGCGACGCGACCAAGGCCTATTTCGCCAAATGCCGGGAGAAACTCGGCCTCGTTCCCAATGTGCTACTCGTCTATGCCTTCGACGAGAAGAAGCTGCGCGCTTTCACCGACATGTACAATGATTTGATGCTGGGTGAATCCGGCCTGTCGAAACTCGAGCGCGAGATGATCGCGGTGGCCGTCTCTTCGGTCAACCATTGCTACTATTGCCTGGCCGCGCATGGCGCGGCGGTGCGCCAGCTTTCCGGCGACCCCGCCTTCGGCGAGATGATGGTGATGAATTTTCGCGCCGCCAAGCTGTCGGACAGGCAACGCGCCATGCTCGAATTCGCGGTGAAGCTGACCGAGCAGCCGGCAAAGATCGTCGAAGCGGACCGGGCGGCGCTGCGGCAAGTCGGCTTTTCCGACCGCGACATATGGGATGTCGCCTCGACCGCGGCATTCTTCAACATGTCGAACCGGCTGGCATCGGCAATCGATATGCGGCCGAACGATGAATACCACGCGATGGCTCGATAGGGCGCCGCCGTTGCGGGCCAACCGCACATTATATTAGCTACTTCGCATTCTCGTTGCTTGTTTGCCGGTTTGGTCAGATGATCGGCATGCGGCATGACCGCATGCCGGTTCGATGCCGCCGATCAGAGGAGGAGAACATGGCGAAATTTCTCTACGTCTATCATGGCTCAGGCAAGATGCCGACCGAGGAGGCCGAACGGAAGGCAGCGATGGATGCCTGGAACGGCTGGTATGGCAAGCTTGGCTCAGCCGTGATCGACGGTGGCAATCCAGTCGGCATGTCGAAGACCGTACTGCCTGGCGGCAAGGTCGAGAACAACGGCGGCAGCAATCCGACCGCTGGTTACACCATCATCGAAGCAAAAGACATCGACGATGCCGTCGGCAAGGCCAAGGATTGTCCTATCTTGACCGACCCAGCCTTTAGTATCGAGATCGCGCCGATCATCGAAATGGGTTGACGCGCCGGCTCAGGACCGCGCCGCGATCGCCGCCGCAGCGCCGGCCATGGTACCGGCGCTGATGCGGTTGGCGATCTTCATCGCCCGCTTGCTTCTCAAGAGCTTGCGCGCCTGCGATGCGGCGAGCACCCAGGTCAAATCGATGGCGACCAGGACCACTGCCATGGTCGCCGTCAGCTCGACCCAGCCGACCACGCTGACCGAACCGAGATCGATGATGGTCGGCAGCAGCGCCAGATAGAACATCATGATCTTGGGGTTGCCCAGCGTTACCGCCATGCCGGCAAAGAACAGTCTGGCGGGCGAATCTTCGCGCGGCAGCGAACCCTCCTTCGCCTCGACCGGTGCCGTCCACATCTTCCAGGCAAGCCAGCCGAGATAGGCGACGCCGACCCACTTCACGACGACGAAGGCAAAATGGAACGTCTGCGCTACCACGGCGAGACCAAACACCGCCAGTGACAGCCAGATCGCTTCGCCGATCCACATGGCAAGCAGGAATGGAAACACGTCGCGGAAGCCCTTTGCGATGACCCGCGCCACAAGAGCGGCGATCGACGGGCCGGGCGAGCCGGCGGCAACAAGCAGGGCGCCGGCAAAAATCAGCAGCGACGTGAAATGCATGACGGGGTCTCGTTTGAAGTGTTTGGGGTGTTCAACATAACCCAACTGTTCCGGCGACGGTAGCGTCTACCGAAAGAAGGCTTGTCCGCCAGGCACCTCACGGCTAGAGATGTCGTTCCGAAATCCTTTCCGAGCTTCACTTTGCCTACGTAACCGCCGGTCTCGTCAACTCCCCCAACACAGAGCAGGGCGTCGCAGTCGCGGTGCCTGTTTTCACATGACCTGTTCTTCAGGGTGGCGGTTCGAGACCGGTTTGGCACTGCTGAACCGCTGTCGCGCATAACCACCCGCGACACCTGATTTCCAACTGCCGCAGTCTCTCGCCACGCCGTGCCCGCAAGGGGTTCTCGATATCGCCGATCTGACGAACTTCCCGGCGGGAAGGGCTTTTCGGCATGCCTTCGATACTGCGCATCCGCTGGGCGATCGCGCCCAAAACCGCACCTCGACCTCACCTCAACTGCAATCGCTGCGGCGGCCTGAAAGCCTATCGCTGCAGCGGCAAATTCCGCGTCAATGCCAATGGCAAGCGCATTGACGCTTGGTTGATCTACCGCTGCATCGACTGCGACAATTCCTGGAATTTCGGCATTCTGGAGCGCTGCAGCCGCCGGGATATCGAACCGGCAATATTGCAGGCGCTCGAAAGCAACGATCCGGTCCTGGCGCGGCGCCATGCCTTCGATGTTGCCGCATTGCGAAGCAGTATCGGGCGCGTTGAGGAGTGCCCCGAAGCCGCCGTTCAAAAGGAGGTGCTCGGGGATAGACCGGAAAATACCAGAGCGCTCGAGCTCCAGCTCGGGCTCGAAACGCCGACAGCGCTGCGGCTCGACCGGTTGCTGGCCAGCGAACTCGGTGTCTCGCGATCGCGGCTTCAGGTTTGGGAAGAGAAACGATTGCTGGCCGTTGGTCCGGACGGAGCCAAAGCCTTGCGCAGGCCGGCGCGGACGGGAACGGCGATCCGCATCCACCTGTCTGGCGAACCAGACCGGGACGATATCATTTCGGCTGCAGGCGGATGAGGCAACGGCAAGGGCATCCGCAATCGGAGACAGTTGCGGCCACGGGTCAACCGCCCCGAGCCGATCAAACCCTTGGCCGCATCGAGATCGCTATCGGCGACTTGCACATGGATCAAGCCGAGCCCGTGTCGAGAAGACAACTCGCGAGAGCATAAATTCCATACGCGTCGAGCATCGACACGCAAACTTCGGCCTCGGGTCGATTGTCGTATATGACAGCCGTGACGAGTTTACCGCTCATTGCGCGGTATTGCCCTTTATGCCGCGCCGACCACTTTCGCCGACTTTTCAAAACGCTTGCGCTCGTTCGGGTCGAGATAGAGCTTGCGCAGGCGGATGGTCTTCGGCGTCACCTCGACCAGCTCGTCATCCTGGATCCAGGCCAGCGCGCGTTCCAGCGTCATGCGGATCGGCGGCGTCAGCTTCACCGCCTCGTCCTTGCCGGCGGCGCGGATGTTGGTCAGCTTCTTGCCCTTGAGCACGTTGACCTCGAGATCGTTGTCCCTGGAATGGATGCCGATGATCATGCCCTGATAGACCTTGACGCCGGGATCGATGACCATCGGGCCGCGGTCTTCCAGGTTCCACATGGCATAGGCCACCGATTCACCCTGTTCGTTGGAGATCAGCACGCCGTTGGTGCGGCCCGGCAGCTCACCCTTATAAGGCTCGTAGGCATGGAACAGCCGGTTCATCACGGCGGTGCCGCGCGTGTCGGTCAACAGTTCCGACTGGTAGCCGATCAGGCCGCGCGTCGGCGCGTGGAAGACGATGCGCTGGCGATTGCCGCCCGAAGGGCGCAACTCGACCATCTCGGCCTTGCGCTCCGACATCTTCTGCACGACGACGCCGGCATGCTCCTCGTCGACGTCGATGACGACTTCCTCGACCGGCTCCAGCAATTCGCCGTTATCGCCCTTCTGCATGACGACGCGCGGCCGCGACACGGCGATCTCAAAACCTTCGCGGCGCATCGTCTCGATCAGCACGGCCAGCTGCAATTCGCCGCGGCCGGAAACGAAGAACGAATCCTTGTCAGGTGATTCCTCGATCTTCAGCGCGACATTGCCTTCGGCCTCGCGCAACAGGCGGTCGCGGATGACGCGGCTGGTCACCTTGTCGCCTTCGGTACCGGCCAGCGGCGAATCGTTGACGAGGAAAGACATCGTCACCGTCGGCGGATCGATCGGCTGCGCGTGCAGCGGCTCGGTCACCGTCAGGTCGCAGAAGGTGTCGGCGACAGTGCCTTTCGACAAGCCGGCGATGGCGACGATGTCGCCCGCCTGCGCTTCCTCGATGGGCTGGCGCTCAAGCCCGCGGAAGGCGAGGATCTTCGAAATGCGGCCGGTTTCGACCTGGGTGCCGTCATGGTGCAGCACCTTGACCGCCTGGTTGGATTTCAGCGTGCCGGATTCGATACGGCCGGTGATGATGCGGCCGAGGAACGGATTGGCTTCCAGGATGGTGCCGATCATGCGGAACGGGCCGGGATGAACGGTCGGCGCCGGCACGTGCTTGATGACGAGGTCGAACAGCGGCGCCAGAGCCTGGTCCTTCGGGCCTTCGGGGTTTTCCGAGACCCAGCCGTCGCGGCCTGAACCGTAAAGGATAGGAAAGTCGAGCTGCTCGTCGGTGGCATCAAGTGCTGCAAAAAGATCGAACACCTCGTTGACCACTTCGACATGGCGCGCATCCGGCCGGTCGATCTTGTTGATGACGACGATCGGCTTCAGCCCAACCTTGAGCGCCTTGCCGACGACGAATTTGGTCTGCGGCATCGGGCCCTCGGCGGCGTCGACCAGCACGATGGCCGAATCCACCATCGACAGGATGCGCTCGACCTCGCCGCCGAAATCGGCGTGGCCGGGCGTGTCGACGATGTTGATGCGGGTATCCTTCCAGTCGACCGAGGTCGCCTTGGCCAGGATGGTGATGCCGCGTTCCTTTTCAAGATCGTTTGAATCCATGGCGCGCTCGGCGACGCGCTGGTTGTCGCGGAACGAGCCGGACTGTTTCAGGAGCTGGTCGACGAGGGTGGTTTTTCCATGGTCGACGTGCGCGATGATCGCGATATTGCGGATTTTCATGTTTTGGTCTCGGGAGCGTTGCAGGCAGCAGGCCAAAAGGCGCTGCCTCTTTCGGTTGGGCGGCTCATACAGGGTTTTTCGCAATTGCGAAAGAGGAGGCGAGCCACCAAATAAAGTCACCAAATCTTAAATGTCTTGGTGTGAAGTGGAATTATTAACCAAGGCGGAACCTTTCGTGGTCCGGACAGTTCGAATTTCATGATCGAGACAGGCATCAAACTCCGGCCGATTTTGGCATGTACCGCGCTCGCCGTCCTCCTCGCGGCAAGCGCGGCGCAATCGGCCGCGCCGTCCAAGGAGACGCGGTCTGCTCTGCCGTCCGACAAGCGCTCGGCAGAGCAGCTTTTTGCCGATGCTCCGGACGGCGTCGACCCGGTGGTAACCGGACCGGTCAGCACCGCCTTCAAGCAAAGGCAAAAAAACGCCGGATGCGACAGCGCCGTCTGGCCCAAGATTCCCGTCGTCTGCTATCCCGATTGATGCACATCCACCTTCCGGGTGGTCCTAAAAGGCAATCTCACGCCGATCGCACCGGATCGAGCGTGACCTTGTAGAGTTCGCTGTCGTCGCGATCCATCAGCCGCACCGTCAACTGCTCGGTGGCTCCATCGATGTCGACGAGCCCGAAGAACTGCAGGCCGGCCGACGGCGGCAGGTTCTGACCCTGTTCGGCGGTCGGTGCCTTGATGAACCTCAGCTCCGGGCCGAAAGTCATGTCGAAAGCATTCGGTCCGAATGTGCCGGCGTGGATCGGACCCGAAACGAATTCCCAGAACGGATTGAAGTCCTGGAACTGCGCCTTGTCCGGATTGTAATAATGCGCGGCTGTGTAATGCACGTCTGCGGTTAGCCAGACGGTATTGCTGATCCCCGCGTTCTTTATATAGCGAAGGAGGTCGGCAATTTCCAGCTCGCGCCCCTTGGCCGGGCCATTGTCGCCATTGCTGATTGCCTCGGCCCCGACCTTCTTGGTGCCGTCGTTCCAGACGACGAGGCCGAGCGGCATGTCGGCGGCGATGATTTTCCAGGTTGCATTGGAATTCGCCAGCTCGCGCTTCAGCCATTTCGTCTGTTGTTCGCCGAGGATGCGCGATTGCGGCGTCATCGTCTCCTGCATATTCTGACCGTTGGGGCCGCGATAGGAACGCATGTCGAGGAAGAACACGTCGAGCAACGGCCCATAGGCGATTTTGCGGTAGACACGGCCGGGCTCCGATGGCTCGTAGCGGATCGTCGTCATTTCGTGGAAGGCGCGCGCCGCGCGTGCCGCCAGTACATGGATGGATTTTTCGGTGTAGCGGTCGTCGGCGCTCAGATCCTTCGAATCCGACCAGTTGTTCACCACCTCGTGGTCGTCCCACTGGTAGAACGTCGGGCAGATGGCGTTCAGCGCCAGCACGTTCCTGTCCATCAAATTGTATTTCCACTGACCCCGGTATTCGTCCAGCGTCTCGGCAACCTTGCGTTTTTCGTCGATCAGCACGGTGTTCTTCCACTTGCCGCCGCCGGGCAGGTCGACCTCGTCCTTCATCGCGCCATCGGCATAGATCGTATCGCCCGAATGCAGGAAGAAGTCCGGCGTGTGCTTGGCGATAGTGGCGTAGGTCTTCATGCCGGTGTCGTCGATGCCCCAGCCCTGGCCAGCGGTGTCGCCCGACCAAGCGAAACGAATGTCGCGCTTCGAGGCAGGTGCCGTGCGGAAGCGGCCGACGATCGGCTCGGAAACGGCGTTAATATCGGAAAGATCGGCCGCGACCATGCGGTAGAAGATGTCCTGGTCGGAGGCGAGATCGGTAAGCAGCCGCTTCACCGTATAGTCGCTGGCCGGCGAGCTATCGAGCGGCGCCAGGCGGACGGCATTGGCGAAGCTCTCCGTCGGCGACACTTCGAACATGACGCGCGACGGCCGGTCCGTGCGCGCCCAGACCATGCCGCTGGTCGCATCGACGTCGCCGGATTGGATCCCGTGGGTAAAGGCCGGGCGCTGATTGGCGCGCGAGTAATAGGGAAGCGCGAGGCCCGACGCGCCGACCAGGCCAACGGCGCTGGCCGACGTGACGAAAGCGCGCCGCGTCATCGAAATCTTGTTCATGGCTGTCTCCTGGATGGCGTTGAACGTCGCCGCCAAGCTCCAGCTTCAATGTTTCAAGCACATTTCGAAACGATGAAGGTTTTCTGACATCAACAGGATGGCGAATCTCCCTCCTTGAGGGGGAGATGTCGCCGGAGGCGACAGAGGGGGTCGTCTCGCATGGAGCACCGACCTCTTGCGCCTGCGATAAGGGGCCGAGCCCGGTCGGACCGACCCCCTCTGGCCGCTTCGCGGCCATCTCCCCCTCAAGGGGGAAGATTAGCGCTCAGCCGTTGCAACTCAAGCCGCCTGCGGTTCCGGCTCGAAGGCCGGGCGGCTGGTGTTGATCAGCAGCGAGATGCAGGCGGCGGCTATTGCCGTCATACCGGCGATCAGGAAGGCAAGCTCGTAATTGCCTTGCAGCTCGCGCATGGTGCCGCCGAAGAAGGCCGCTGTCGCGGCGCCAACCTGATGGCCGGCGACGATCCAGCCGAAGACGATCGGTCCGCTGCGGTCGCCGAACGCCTCGTTGGAAAGCCTCAGCGTCGGCGGCACCGTGGCGATCCAGTCCAGTCCGTAAAACACGGCGAAGATGATCAAGCTGGTGGCCGAAAAGCCGGAATAGGGCAGATAGATCAACGACAGGCCGCGGATGCCGTAATAGACGCCGAGCAGCTTGCGCGGATCGAAACGGTCGGTGAGCCAGCCCGATAGCGTCGTGCCGATCAGGTCGAAAATGCCCATCATCGACAGCAGGCCGGCGGCTTGCACTTCGCCTATGCCCATGTCGCCGCAAAAGGCGATCAGGTGCGTGCCGACCAGCCCGTTGGTGGTGAAGCCGCAGACGAAGAAAGTGGCGAACAGATACCAGAACACGCGCGTGCCGGCGGCGCGGCGCAGCGTGCTCAGCGTATGCGAAAGGAAATTGCCTTGCGCGGCCGGCGGCGCCGGCGGCACGTCGTCGGCATCGGCGCCATAGCGGACCATGCCGATCGAGGCCGGGCGCTCCGGCACCAGCATATAGACCAGCGGCACCAGGCAGGCGGTGGCCACGGCAATGGCGATGGCGACCGGCTTCCAGCCGCCTGACTGGGCGAGCGAGGCGAGCAACGGCAGGAAGACCAGCAGCCCGGTGGCGCTGGACGCCGACATCAGTCCCATCACCAGGCCGCGATTGGTCTTGAACCAGCGGTTGACGATGGTTGCGCCGAGCACGGTGGCGACGGCGCCCGAGCTGACGCCGGAAAGCACGCCCCAGGTGAGGAGCAGATGCCACGGCTTGGTCATCAACAGGCTGAGCGCGGTCGATCCCGACATCAAAAGCAGCGCGGCAAGCAAGGTGCGGCGCAGCCCGATCCGCTCCATCAGCGCCGCGGCAAACGGCCCGGTCAGGCCATAGAGGAAGATGCCGGTGGCAGCGGCCAGCGAGACGACGTCGCGCCGCCAGCCGAAACTGTTCTCCAGCGGCAGCATCATGACTGCCGGCGCCGAACGCAGGCCCGCTGCGATCAGCAGGCAAAGGAAGATGACGGCGACCACGACGAAAGCGTAGTGCTGGCCAAACGGGCGGGATTGAGCTATCATGTTACTGACCGGTACGTTGCAGGAGCGCGGAACATACGTACCGACCGGTAACATTGTCAACCAGCTAATCGGCACACCAGACATGAAAAGCATTGAACCAACGATCAAGGCGAATGACGCACCGCCGCCTCGCGCCGCCGAACGGATTCTCCAGGTGGCGCGCGACCTGTTTTACCGGCAAGGCATCAGGGCGATCGGGGTCGACGAGATCGTACGGCGTGCCGGCGTCACCAAGCCCAGCCTTTACCGCAGCTTTCCGTCCAAGGATGAGCTGGCCGCATCCTATCTCCGGCACTATGACCTCGAATTTTGGGAGCGCTTCGACGAGGCTGTGAACGCCCATCCCGGCGATCCGCGCGCGCAGATCCTCGCCTTCCTGACGCGTGTCGGCAAGCGTACGCAAAGGCCCGATTATCGCGGCTGCGGCATGACCAATGCCGCGGTCGAGTATCCCGAACATGGCCATCCGGCGCGCATCGTGAGCGAAGCCAACAAGCGGGAATTGCGCCGGCGCCTGCGTGCCATGGCGGCAGAGATGGGCGCCGGCGACGCCGACACGCTGGGCGACGGGCTCCTGCTCCTGATCGAGGGCGCCTATATCAGCGGCCAGCTGTTCGGTGTCGGCGGGCCGGCGCAGTCGGTCGCCCGCAACGCCGACCTTCTGATCGAGGCAAGCCTGAAGAAATAGCGTTCCGTTTACCAGATCACTGTGAGCCAGCCTGAGTTCGTCTAGGCTGCTGCTAGATTTGACGGTACGCTGCGGCAGCCCGAACGGAGTTGTCCGCCATGCGCGCTCTTTTGATCCCGCTTGCCTTCGCCGGCTTCTGCAATGCCGCCCGGGCTGGCGACATATCCAGCGTCTATACCGATCTCGTCTGGGAGAAGGACTGCGTGACTTATGCCCAGGCGGAGGAAGGCGACGGCGACTGGGCCGACCTCGCCTGTTCGGGTTATGGCGGCTACCCGGTGATGGTTTCCTACGACGACGCGCGGGAATCGCTGTTCTACGGCTTTCCACCCGGCGATATGACCTCGGTCTGGGAAAGCTTTTCCGGCCTCAACTCGGCTGGACCTAAAGTCGAGTGGCGGATCGAAACCAACGGCAAAACTACCATTCCGTTCGCCGTCATTCATCGTCGCTCGATCAGCGATACCGAGGGCGAGAACAAGTCGACGGAAGTGTTGATCGTCGCCAAGGTTGCCCAGCCTGACGCCCACGAGGGCTGCACGATCGGCCTTGTGCTCGCCACCGGCAATCCCGCCGCCAACGATCAGGCGCGCAAGCTTGCCGACGAGAAGGCACGCACCTTCGCCTGCGGCAAGGACAAGCGCGTAGTGATCGGCGACGCGCCCGCTTTCGGCCGCGTCGACAACTGATTATTTGCGCCCGATAATTACTTGCGCTTGGCCCGCTCGATTGCCTCGACGATCATCTTCTTGGCATAGGCCGCATCGTACCAGCCTTCGATCTTGACCCATTTGCCGGGTTCGAGATCCTTGTAGTGCTCGAAGAAATGCTGCACTTGCTGGCGGGTAATGTCAGGCAATTGCGTGTATTCGTGGACGTCTTCGTAGCGTAAGGTCAGCTTGGGCGAAGGCACCGCGATGACCTTCTCGTCCTGGCCGGCATTGTCCTCCATCACCAGCACGCCGATCGGCCGCACATTGATGACGCAGCCTGGCACCAGCGCGCGCGTGTTGCAGACCAGCACGTCGATCGGGTCGCCGTCGCCCGATAGCGTGTGTGGTACGAAACCGTAATTGCCGGGATAGCGCATCGAAGTGTGAAGGAAGCGGTCGACGAACAGCGTGCCGGCCTCCTTGTCCATCTCGTATTTGATCGGCTCGCCGCCGATCGGCACCTCGATAATGACGTTGACGTCCTCGGGCGGGTTCTTTCCGCTGGCAATCGCTTCGATCCGCATCGCTTTATCCCTCTCTCGATTGAAGATCGATAGCGGCCGATGGCGAATGGTGCAATGCGGCGAATGGTACTGGGGGGATCGTCCGAACCGAAACCGGCCGGATCATGCGCTGGCCGTCATTCCCAGACGAAAGCGACCTTCTTCAGCGCCTTCTGCTCGAAGATCTCAACGCCCTCGGCCACATCGCGTCCGCCGGCGCCGGCATAGAAGGCAAGTGCGTTCTGATTGTCTTCCAGCGCCCACACCACCATGCCTTTCAGGCCATGGTCGGCCAGCCGTGCCCGTGCGGCTGCGAACAGCCGGCTGCCGAGCCCGATGCCCTGATACTCCGGCCGCAAGTAAAGCTCGTAGATCTCGCCCTGCTGCCTGAGTTCACGTGCTCGGTTCTTGCCGATCGTAGCGTAGCCGGCAATTTTGCCGCCGATTTCGACGACCAGGACGGTGGCGGCCCGGCGAATGGCATTTGCCCACCAATCGGCACCGCGGCGGTTGATCATCGATGTCAGTGTACGGTGCGGGATGATGCCCGAATAGGCGCCGCGCCAGGCCTCGAGATGCACGTCGGCAATGGCGGCTGCATCGCGTGGTTCGGCTTTCCTGATGTCGATGCTCAGCGTGTTCATGATTGGTTAACCATAAACCCGCCGCGCCCGATTGCAAGAGTCCGGTCAGCCGCTGCGATGCTTTCACACAGCCGGACCGCGACACCGAAAGGGCCTGCCTGAAAACGCGCTCTGCCGAGGCGAATGGCGTGATTTTCGAGAATCGAAGCGCAGCGGACATTTGAGTCCGTGAGCATCGGAAGCGCAGAAAATCGCGTCAGTCGTCCGGCAGAGTAGCGTTTTCAGGCTGGCCCTTAGATTTCGACCAGATGGTCGTCCAGTTCGTTGCTGTCGCCGGTCGAGACCGGAAAATGCTCGGCCAGTACCGCACCGACCGCTTCGATCGCCTTGACGAACCCGTCGGCAAGCCGATCGTCGCCGGCATGCGCCGTAAGGTCGCGGACGACACCGTCCCAGACATGCTGGCCGACACGAGAATCGATGCCGCTGTCGGCGACCACCTCGGCATAGCGCTCGGCGATCGAGACGAACACCAGCACGCCCGTGCGCGCCGTGGTGCGGTGGACGTTGCGGGCGAGGAACTGCTTCATCGCATTGGCGTGGGCGGCTTGGTAGCGCAGACGCCTCGGCACCAAATGGATGCGCAATGCGGGCAATGCCCACAACAGGATGAGCACACTGGCAAGCGCCAGAAGCTCGGCGATGACGAAATGCGGCAAGCGGATCGACAGCCACCAGGCTTCCAGCCCGTAACCGACGGCGAGGCTGACGACGAGCATGCCGAGCATCGCCATGAAAGCGGCCGGGAAAAAATAGCCGTCGCTGGCATGCGCCACGACGCAGTAGATCTCGCCGTCGGTCTTTGCTTCGGCAGCGCGGATCGCATCGGCGATGCGCTCATGATCCTCGGGGCTGATCGGTCGTGTTGCCATGATTGATGTCTCACCAGCTTCCTGAAGAACCGCCGCCGCCGGACGAACCGCCGCCGCCTGAAAACCCACCGCCCGAACTTCCGGACGACCAACCGCTGCCGGAACTTCCAGACGACCAGCCACTGCCGGACGAGGTCCCCGACGTCCAGCCAGCGCCACCGGAGGATGACGAAGCTGGCCCACGGCCGTAGCGGAACGTCATGCCCAGCCACTTGTACACGCCCGGCGACAGCTTCGTGCCGAAGATCGGCGGCAGGAATGCCATTGCCAGGCCGCCGAAGAACATCGTCGCCCACAGGACGATGAACAGAACGAAGATGGGATCGACAGGATTGTCATTCGCCGGATTGCGTTTACCGCGCGCTTCCAGCTCTTCGGGATTGCCTTCCAGCACCATGATCATGTCGTCGACGGCCTTGCTGATGCCGCCAGAGAAATCGCCGGCACGGAAGGCCGGCACCATGTCGTTTTCGATGATCAGCTTGGTGTGCAGGTCGGTCAGCGTGCCTTCCAGCCCATAGCCGACCTCGA